>CAIVPM010000261.1 GCA_903907815.1 uncultured Chitinophagaceae bacterium
AGAATAAATGGCAAATATCAAACATTCACTAACTATAAAAGAGCTATATAATCCTTAACTAAATGACATTGCCCTTTAGGGGATGGGGGTGGGCAAAAAAAAGGATTTTCCCTTCTATCACTAACGCAAACAACAAATACAAATTACAAATTACCTGTACAATCCGCTAATCCGCTAATCCGTTAATCCGCTAATTCGCCAATTACCCGTTTATTCCTACCAAAAAACCCACATCTCCTTATCAAAAACCCGCGCCTGCTTTCGCCGCCTCTGCAGCTGGTTTTCAAAAACTTCAACCTGCCTACCAAAAAATCAACACTGGTTCTCATGCGCCTCCAGCTCTACTAAGAATTATCACGACAAGTATCAAAAAGATGCCCCTTGCTATTCAAGCAATATCCATTGCCTATGGAATTTTGAATACATGCTAATAGTGAAATCGTAAGAGGTTAAAAATAAATTGCCGCTGCTCCAGAAAAAATGGTTACTGGTAAATAATAAATCCTAACATCCAGAAAATATATTCATAGTGGTTTAAAATAAATTGCAGTATGTTTAATAGTAAATGGTTACTGGTAAATAATATATGCTAACATCTAAAGAAAATATGCCTGCTGTTTTCAAAATTATTGCCACTCCTCCAAAGTAAATGGACACTGGTAGCGCCTTTTACTAAATCCCAATCCTGTATTTCCTGTGTTAATTAGAAGCTGTTTGAGTTAATTGTTTAGAATTAATTATTGCGATTATCTGTAGCGAAACGTACAACTTATTACATCAAACTTCATTATGTGCATTCATTGTGCCAAACTTGTTTCGTACTCCATTAAAACATACCTACTTTTACATCCTGATTTCTAAGAAAAGAGTCCTATCTGGATAAAAATACGGCATACACTAATAGCCTTATTAAATCTTCTTACCGCTTTCTACTTACCAGTCTCAAAAAAAGGAAAAGCTCTATCGGAGTGATGCATCACTTATCGAAACAGCAACGAAAACTTTTTGGTGGGTCTATCACTTGCCAAAAGTATTTATTCACCTGTCGGAATTGTATATGTCTTAATCGACTACAACTCCCGACAACAACACTTTTTGTTATGGACAGTAAACAAAGTAGAAGAGTCAACATGTTCACCTTGGTGGCTCTGTTTTTCACAAAGTATAGTACTATTCTAAGTGCTTATATTCCGCTCTTAGCGCAAATGGTATTATTTACCAATCAGGAAAAAGATCTCCAGATCCTGCTCAATCAGCAAGGGTATGGTAGCAAAGGAAAAACAATTAGTAAAGATTCTTTAAAAGCAGCATTAGTATCCTTAGTTCTTTCCATGGCGCAAAAAGCAAAAGGTTGGGCACTGGTTACCAACAATAAAGAAATGGCAGAATTCTTCGATATCTACACTTCCGATTTTAAATTAAAAGACAATGATCTAATTACTTTTATTCAAATCATTTTACAGAACCTTACTACAAATGCTACAGCCTTAATACCCTACAAAGTAGTCGCTGCAGATATTACTATAGCCAATACTTTCCTTGCCGATTTTATAGTAATAAAAGATAGCCCAAAACAACAGATTGATGTTATCAAAACTGCAACCGGTGATATCACAAAACAAATTAAAATCATCGATAATACGCTGGTTATCTGTGATACACTAATCTTAGGGGAATTCGAATTGTCAAATCCCGAAATGGTAGCAGAATACAACAATAACCGTAAAATAGTAAGTAGTGTCGGCCAGCATACAACCGTCAAAGCACATGTTTATTCCGATATAGCACAAATGCATCCAGTTATCAATGCCGAAGTAAGTATCATTTCTTTAAACAGAACAACATATACCTCCTTCGAAGGCGAAGCCGAAATTGTTCAGTTTGTAGGTGGCTCCTACACCTTAAGCATTGTATCACCAGGGTATGTAAAAACAAACCTGCCTTTCGCTGTTGCTAAAGGAAAACATGTCGAATTCGATGTGGTTTTAAAACCAACGCTCATACATGGCAGAGTCACCAATAAAGGCATTCCCGTTGCAGGATACAATGTCAATATTGTTGGCACTTTATTATCCGTTATTACCGATGCCAATGGCGAATACAATATCTATATGGTACTCGATGGCGAAGGTGTCTTAGAATCCAGCAACGAAGGTGGCGATAGTACCAGCACAACTTTCACAATGGTAAATGGTCAAACCCTCCGTATCGATATTGCATTCTAATCAATCTTAGTGCATAGTATTCTACCACTTAATGTAGAATTAAACTAATACCCTGCAACATTAAATCTTGCAGGGTTTTTTGCTTAATTAATAAATTCTTCGTATTATTGAAACCTAAATCACCCCCAATATGAAACTTAAATTACTCTCTTTATTATTTGTACTGGCTATTGCTTTTGGTGTGAAAGCACAATGGAGTGAGATAATAAATGGAGCAAATGGGCCATCCCCAATTCAAATGTTTGAATTATTAAAAACTGATAGCAAGGGGAACTTGTATGCAGGAGGCACCTTTCCAAAAGCAACAGTGTATATATGGGATAAGAATAGTTGGAATACTTTAGGGGGAAATAATTATCCTCATTCATGTAATTATATTAATACTTTTTGTGTTGATGATAGTGACAATTTATTTGCAGTTTGGTGTACATACACCAATATGGGAAATTTCTTTAATAATATCGTAAAATGGAATGGCTCTAAATGGTCTACTTTAGGAGATTCAACTACTTCTCCATATATTTCTTCATCGCAAAATATTTCTATTTGTAAAGATAAATTTGGAAATTTATATACATCTGGTGAGGACTATATAAATGGCAAAAATTATTGGGTAGTAAAAAAATGGGATGGCAATAATTGGAGTATATTAGGAAATAGTCTCAATTTATTTAATTATCCAATTCTAAATATTTGCACTGATAATATTGGTAATATATATGCTGCAGGAGTTTTCACTAATCTTACAGCATATCCTAATGGAAATACTTATGTATCAAAATGGGATAAATTTACAAACAAATGGAGTGAATTAGGGGGGGCAAATTCTTTTCCTATAAACAGTTCTATAAAAGTTAGTGAAATTAGTACACTTTGTGTTGATAATCATAATAACGTTTATGCAGCAGGGAATTTGATCGACAGTTTGGGTAAGTATTATGTTGCAAAGTGGGATGGACAAAGTTGGTCTAAAATAAGTGGATTAGATACCTCATCAAAGAATGGGAGTAAAGGTATTTTTTCAATTTATATTGATAATAAAGAACAATTATATTCAACTGGTAGTTTCTATGATAAAAAAGGAAAATACTATGTTGCGAAGTGGGATGGAAATAAATGGAATGAATTAGGAGGAACTAATGGGTTAGTTGCAAATGGGTATATCAATACAATTACAGGAGATTCAAATGGTAATATTTATGCTGCGGGGTATTTTAAAAATAATATAGGGAAACTTTATGTTGCTAAATATAACACTCCTTTATCCCCTTCACTATACATAGATAAAATAGACACTACTACTTGTGCTGTATTTGTTGATATTCCTGTAAGAGGAAAAAGCCTGTATGATATTTCTAAACTAAAAGGTTCCATTCATTGGGATACTACCTACTTAAATTTAGGCGGTATAAAGTTTGATAGCATCTATTTAAAAATGAACTTCATTCAGATAGATGTAACCCATGCTGCCAATGGCTACCTTACCTACAATTGGAGTGACAGTATAGGACACACAGTAGCAGATTCAGCTCCTTTATTTACCATGGTAATGTATCCAAAACCAAACGTATCGGGTGGTACAGGAATTTGGTTTGATAGCATTCCAAATAAGCTGGAAATAGATACAGTCATAAATGTAGCTGCTAAAAATGCAAGCTTTAATAATGGCTGGGTAATTCTTAGCGATACTCCACAGATAATACAAAGTGTAAACCTTCTTACTTGCTCAGCAGGTTGCCTGCCAATGCACTACCAATGGTATGTAAATGGACAACCTATTCAGTTTGATACTTTAAACTATATATACCCAACTACTAACGGTGTATATACTTGTGTGGTAACTTATAGAACTGGTGTGTCTATTAGTTCACCCCCTGTAAATGTTGTATTGCCAGTAACCTTGTTGTCTTTTAAAGTTCAAGGGTTTAAATCGTATAACAGTATAAACTGGCAAACCGCAACAGAAATAAACACTTCTCATTTCAATATTCAAAGAAGCACTAATGGCAAAGACTTTACCACAATAGGAAAAGTACCTGCAAAAGGAGCAAGTGAATATTCTTATCAAAATGCCCTCACGACTGACGATTCACGATTCACGAAATTTTATTATCGCCTTCAAATAGTAGATAAAGATGGAGCATTAAGTTATTCTGAGGTAAGAGAATTATCCATTGTCAATTCTTCATTCTCCATTACTCCCAACCCTGCAAAAGATAACGTAACTATAAGTGGCACTAAACTTAAACAGGTAAAATTGTTAGACAATTTAGGTAGGGTAGTTGTAGTAAAAGAAGTAATTAATTCAAACAATATTAGTATACCCGTTACCCATCTTGCAAAAGGAATATATATGGTACAAGCTACTTTTAAAGATGGTAGTGTAAAGACGGAGAAAGTAGTGGTAGAATAATATACTGTATGTATTTTGTTAACCCTTATGCGTTGACTACTATAAATTATTAAACAGTATTCAAAATCGCTATCGATTTTCTCTGTTCTAAGTATTTGTATTCTAGAATATGTTGTGTTCCTCTATGCAACCTTGCAGTTTTGCCTCCTCAGGTATGGGCACAAAAAAGCGAAGGACTGATTCCAATCCTTCGCTTTAGTATCTTGATAAAAAAAATTATCTGATTCTTTTTTCCTTGATTCTTGCTCTCTTACCGCTTCTTTCACGTAAGAAGTACAATTTAGCACGACGTACTTTACCTACTTTGTTTAATTGTACAGACTCGATATTAGGCGAAAAGAAAGGGAATAAACGCTCTACACCTACACCATCAGAAATTTTTCTAACGGTAAAGGTTGCAGTTTGTCCTGTACCTTGTAATTTAAGAACATCTCCTCTAAAACTTTGGATACGTTCTTTACCACCTTCTACAATCTTATAGTTAACGGTAACATTGTCACCGGCTTTAAACTTAGGAAGTTCTGTTTTTGCTGCTAATTGTTCGTGAACAAATTTTACTGCTAATTCCATACATCTATTTTTTGGGACGGCAAAAGTAATGGCAAATTGTCAATTATCAAAACAAAATATAATTTAATTGCTGTTTTTACGTTAAAACTGCCTTCCCGATTAATTTAAACTGTTATTTAAAGAGCTGCTTCGGCCATTCTTTGCGGCGCTGCTGCTCCTGTTTCGCTGAATCCAAAGTAGTTATTAGCATTATGATAGCAAATATCCTGAATTACTTTTCCTACCCATTTAATATCGTTTGGCATCTCTCCATTCTCAATTTCTGAGCCAAAAAGGTCGCACAATATTCTTCTGAAGTACTCGTGACGAGGGTAAGATAAGAAAGATCGGGAATCGGTAAGCATACCAATAAAGCGGCTGATAAGTCCCATATTACTCAGTGCATTCATTTGTTTTACCATACCATCTTTCTGATCCAGGAACCACCAACCGCTACCAAACTGTATTTTCCCTGCAGATGAACCATCATTAAAGTTACCAATCATGGTAGCCATCAATTCATTGTCAGCTGGATTCAGGTTGTACAGAATAGTCTTAGCCAGTTTATCCTGAGAATCTAATTTATCTAAGAATTTAGATAATGCTCTACCTTGAGAGAAGTCGCCTATAGAGTCCCATCCGGTATCAGGCCCTAAAGTAGACAGCATTCTATTGTTATTGTTTCTTAATGCGCCTAAATGGAACTGCTGTGCCCATCCTTTCTCCCAATCCCACTCAGCAAAATGTAATAACATAGCTGATTTGAATTGCACCTGCTCAATATGAGTAAGAATCTTACCACCATGAATCTTAGTAAAGATGGCTTCTATTTCAGAGCCGGTAAAGTCTTCTGCATAAATCTCTTCCAGTCCATGATCACTAACACAACATCCTACCGAAGCAAAAAAGTCGTGGCGATTCTGTAAAGCATATAAGAAGTCATTGAAATTAGAAATAGCGATATCGCTGGCAGCTTCTATCTTTTTTACATAAGCAATGAATTTTGCTGGGTCGCTAACATTCATAGCATTATCAGGACGGAAAGAAGGACGGATTGGAATCTCAAAACCTTCATTCTTTAATTGCAAATGATACGCAAGATCATCTGCAGGATCATCAGTTGTACATACTGTAACAACATTCATTTTACGTAGTAAATTACGAACTGAATAATCATCCGTTTTAAGTTTTGCAGAGCATTCATCATAGATTCTTTTTGCAGAATCAGGATTCAGAACTTCATTGATACCAAAATAGCGTTGCAACTCCATGTGTGTCCAGTGGTACAATGGATTGCGCAAGGTATAAGGAACTGTAGCAGCCCACTGCTCAAATTTTGCATAATCAGAAGCATCACCAGTGCAGAATTTTTCATCTACACCATTGGTACGCATAGCGCGCCATTTGTAATGATCGCCATACAACCAAATTTGTGTAAGGTTTTCGAATTTTTTATCTTCTGCTATTTGTTGTTGAGGTAAATGGCAATGATAATCAATGATAGGCATATGCTTTGCATACTCATGGTAAAGCACCTTTGCTGTTTCTGTCTTTAATAGAAAATTCTCATCAAGAAACTTTTTCATATTCTGATTTTTGGTAATGAAATAAATGTTTAATTATGTTTTAATGGGTTCCATCTTTCACCAAACAACCACGTTGGGTTAATTGCTTCGGCTTTAGGAGAACCTTTTGCTGTTTCCAAATTATTTTCGAACCATTTATAGTCGCCACCAGTACGATGACAATTATAAAAATATACTCTATGTCCCCACTGAATAACGTTGTTAGTCTTTACGCTGTAAATGGGTGTATCGGCCATATTTTGTGCAAAGTAACAATTTATTAGGTAAAATTGAGCATCACGATGATAACGCCCTAATTTAAATCCATCATAGCCACTGAACTTACAATTGACTAAAACAGTCTTGGAATCTTCATATTTCGATCCATCATGCCAGATAGCAGCAGGACCTGTATGGGAAACAAACTCACAGTCCTCGGCCCAGGACCAGCCACGAGGGCAATAGAAATCTACCCCACCTTCCATTCTGCAACCTTTAAAATAGAACATACCAGTTTCTACATCCCAAGGACTAACGGTATCACCTCCGTATGCTTTTAGTATACAGTTAACTACTTTTATACGAGTACTAAATGAGCGTAAAGCCATCTGATGTCCACTCTTGGTTACTTTCTTTTCTACTTTACCGGTATCGTTGTTACAGATAATTTTTATATCACCATTATTCTCAAACCCGTATGAATTCTGAATGGTAAAATTGTTCAGTTCTATATCGTTTCCTTTTAGGTTTAAAGTCGCTACACCCCAGTCATCATTGTTGGTACATCGCCAGATATCGCGGGCAATAGACTGCGTTAGAATTGTCTTGTCCTTATCTTCCCCAATCAGAATAATATTGTTCTTTTCAATTGAAATCTTTTCGTTGTAAACACCATTTTTAATGTAAATAGTTCTTGGTGCTATAGAATCATTTGCAAGACTATTAATAGCGGATTGTATACTGGTAAAATCTCCATCACCATTTATATCGACAATAATACTATTGCCCTGATTTCTCTTTACCCATTCAGGATATTTTTTATTTAACAGATCTTCGGGCCAATGGCCATACCAGCCATATCCTGTTCTTCTTTCGTATTCAATTTCTCTTACATCTTTCTTTTTAATTCCATCGCGACCACTAAAGAATGGTTTATTTGTTTCTAAATCATAGAATCTTGCCCAGAGAGTAGATGAATCGCTTTTTACCAGCAATCTATCTTTACCTTTTGGTGTGCCGGGAGCAGCAACATCTTTATAATCGAAGCCTTTTATTATAGATAATTTAAACCAGTCAACAGCAGCTTTAATGGAGGCTACAATTTGAGGGGTTGGATGCTCTACTTTCATCAGGAACTCCACAATACCTACACTTTCCGAACCACTCAGTGAGGGTAGTTCATAGCTCCTTGCTTTTGCAGGTTCAAAAGTAAATTGATTATGCTGAGCACACCATACGGTAAGTTTACCATTTACCTTAACCTGTGTTTTCAGTATGCAATCAATCCCTTTATCTACAGCTGTTTTTGCCAATGGAATAAAAGAAGGATTCACCTGTTCAAGATTATTTCTTTGTTTTACAATATCCAGTAATACATTTAAAGTATTAATCATGGCATTGTCGTTATAAGTAATCTCACCACGATACATACTTGCAGTGTCAGGGAAAAACTGAGGCCAGCCACCATTGGTATATTGCGCTCTTAAAAGATATTGAATACCACGCTCAGCACCTGCCAGATACTGAGGATTATGAACCTTTTTATAGGCTTTAAGTAGGTACCTTATTTCCTTGTTGGTAGCATCATTATCAATGGTACCATCATTCATAGAGGCATCATCAATAAGGCTTGCTTTTTCCGCTGGAGAAAGTTGTTTTTTGTAATCTATTTTTTCATTGCCTATATGCTTTGGCCAACCGCCATAAGAGCGTTGGTACAAGAGCATATTATCAGCCACAGTATCCTGTGCAAGAGTAGTAGCAACACTTAAAAAAGAAAGTATTGCAGTAGCGCAAAAAAGGATAATATGTCTACTTCTTTTTCTCAACTACGGGCTTTTTTATTAGTTCAATAATCCACTTTACCAGATCGTGCATTGCATTGAAATTCTGGTATTCTGCAGGTAGTTTTCTACCATCGGTATATTCATTATAAAACCATGGATCACCCACGGCAAATACAGTTCCTTTGCCAACCTTAGCTACTGCCATTATAGTATCCTTATTATCGGTCAATACAGGTTTTGCAGGTTTAGTTAACGACAAAGTACTAATCTCTTTAAGGTACACTTTCTTAGCTGTTTTAAAGATAGGATTGTTAACCATTTTAAAGCTTGCAGCATCGGAATAAGCACCCTCTACATGATTGCGGCTATCCTCGTTGAAACGAATACCAAAGCGCTGCATCAATTGATTGGTATGTTCAAATTCTGCATTGCCTTTATCATTATGCAATACAATTAAAATACCTCCTTTCTTTACCCAGTCTACGATATTATCAATGTCTTTCTTGTCGAAATAATTTGGGCTTGCAGTCTCTTCTTTTGTATCAGGGTCTACTACAATATATACAGCAGCATCGCTTAGGTTAGCAGCAGTTGGTGCCGCAGTAAGTTCGGTTGTTTTAAAGCCATAAGTATTAAACACATGACCAAATAAAGAGAACCCACTATTTGCTTTTTCATTCCACTGATAGTGATAAGGCATCATCTTTCCAGTGATATCTTTCTTAAATTCTGCATTAAAATAATTGTCCAGCTTTACAGTCAATCCATCTACAGAATAAGAGGACAAAAGGATCTGCATTTCGTTTGCTGCAAGTATATAAGCACCCAGTCCTTTAGGATCGTTTACTACAATCTTTTCTCCAATATAATACTCATAGCTACCATCACGATAAGGATCTCCACCAAGTCCACAACCACCCACCGTTCCATTAAGAATTGTCATTCCATCTTTCGTTTCTACAAATTGCTTTTGTATTCCATCGAAGCCAAATAAAACCATTGACAAATAATCTTTCGGAATTAATCCAAGACGCATTGATTTTGCTATAGCATATACAAACATGCTACTTGCTGAAGCTTCTAAATAGTTTCCTTTTTTATTGGGGTAATCCGTTACTTGCCACCATACTCCGGTTTTTGTATCACGGGAATCTTTGATAGCATCAGCAAGTCTTATTAAGATTTGTTTTAGTTCATATTTCTTAGGATGATTATCTGGAAATTGTTCCAAAACGTCTACCAATGCCATAGCATACCATCCCATAGAACGGGACCAGAAATGCGGAGAGCGACCAGTAATAGAATCAGACCATCTTTCTTTTTTACTTTCATCCCATGCATGATAAAGAAGCCCTGTTTTAGCATCTCTTACATGTTTTTCCATCCAGATAAACTGATTGGCAATATCATCGAAAGCTGCTGAATCATGCACCAGGTTGGCGTATTCTGCATAGAAAGGCTCGGCCATATACAATCCATCCAGCCACATTTGATAAGGGTATCTTTTCTTATGCCAGAAGCCTCCTTCGGTAGTTCTTGGATGATTCTTTAATTGTTCTCTTAAAGTACTTGCCGCTTTAAAATATTTTTCTTTTCCTGTTACCTTAAACAAAGTAAGTAATACTCTTCCGCCCAATACATTATCGATATTATAATCGTCCTGTTTATAGGTTTTAATAGAACCATTATCCGTAATAAATAAGTCGGTTTGTTTTTGTATATACTTAAAGTAATCTCCATTACCCGTATTGTACCAGGTGCCTTCGATAGCTTTATTTAATAATGCCTGATCATAAATCCACTTAGCTGCTTTGCCATTCAAAGACATAGAATCTTTCCAGAGATTCATAGCAGTTGCAGTCATCTTTTCGGCTAAAGATTTTTCTGTCTGAGATGTAGCAGTAATCCCAGATAATAATACAAAGAATATGATTAGTAATCGATTCATATTATTTGATAATTACAGGGTTGTTTTTAACTTCTTCACCCAATTCGAATTGCTTAGTAGCATTCTCAACTTTAGATTTGACAAAAACTATTTTATCATTTCTATCACCGGCAACTTTCACCAATAAATCTGCTTTATCAAAAGAAAGATTATTAAATATAATATTGCTACTATTTTGAATGCTCACTAATGGATTGGAAGTGCTTGCTTTAATGTTCAGATTAGAAATAGTTATTCCATTGGCCTCTTCGCAAACTACTGCTACTTTAGCTTTTATAGAAAGATTGCTTAAATTAATATTTTTAATACTCATTTCAGGAAGTCCTCTTATAAATATTCCTTTTTCAGCACCATTACAAACGATATTGTTTACAAAGAAATTTCTAAATTGAGGAGTGCCATCTGTAACGGGCAACAATTCCACTTTTGGAGCTTCTCTTTTCTCTCCAGGTTGTGGTACAGGATCTTTAGCTGAGTAATACATATCAAACAAAATAGCCTCTCCTGCTATATCTTTCATGTTGATATTATTTACATAAATATTTTCTACAATACCGCCTCTGCCGCGGGTAGTTTTAAATCGTAAGCCAATATCGGTACCTATAAAAGTACAATTGGAAACATATAAATTCTTAGCTCCACCACTCATTTCACTACCAATTACAAAACCACCGTGAGCATGATACACAATGTTGTTTCTGATGATACCATTTTCGGTTGGTTTCCCTCTTTTTCTACCTTGTTCATCCTTACCACTTTTTATACAAATACCATCATCACCTACATCGAAAGTGCTGTTTTCTATGATAAAGTTTTTACAGCTTTCTATATCTATACCATCGCCATTCTGAGCATACCAGGGATTCTTTGCGTATACGTTTCTTACTATCAGATCTTCGCACATTAAAGGATGTAAATTCCAAGCCGGAGAGTTCTGAAAAGTAACGCCTTCCAGCAATACTCTTTTACAAGAAGTAAGAACTACTAAGTTAGGACGAAGGAAGTCTTTTATACTATCAAAATCGCTGAGTTTACTATCGGTTTTCCATACACCTGGATCTTTAACCAAAGAACCTTTTAAAGATTTCTCTGATGGAAACCAGGTCTTTTTATCATGGCTTAATACACCACCTTTTTCGTTTATTGTTTTCCATTGACCTTCAGTAAGTTTCCCTTTTTTTACCATTCGCCAGGAATCACCGTTTCCATCAATAACGCCAGAACCTGTAATGGCAATATTTTCTGCATTATTTGCAGATAAAGGAGATTGATTTCTTACCGCTTTTATTCCTTCCCAATTACCTTCATACAATTGGTATTGACTAAAATCATCGGTAAATTGAATGATAGCATCTCTATTGAGGTAAAGATTTACATTGTTCTTTAAAACAATTGGTCCTGTAATCCAGAAGCCACCTGGCACTAATACCACACCACCACCTTTCTGACTACATGCATCGATAGCAGCATTGATACTTTTTGTATTCAACACAAAAGGATCAGATTTAGCTCCAAACTTGACAATGTTGAAAGTGTCTTTTTTAAATGAGGTTGCTTTAACTGGAGGTAACTGTTGTGCATTTAGAGATAATCCAACAACTAATATACTAAAAAGCGACAAAGCAAAACTTCTTATATTCATCATAATTTCATTTAGTTATTTAACCATTTATATTGACTGCCATACAAAATATATTGCAGGAAAAATATCATTCAACTGTAACTGAAATGAACAAAATATTGTAGAAACAGCAAGCAGATTCGTTTTATTTCCTGTGCAATTACAGTACAATTTTACCAACATTAAATTATAGGGTAAGCATTGATGTAGTTATTTTTTACCGCAAACGATACCGAAATGGTTTGCAAGTTAATAATGTTAACAATTGATGATAGGATTTCATTAAATCTAATGAATTTTACAATAACTACTGTCGGTTCATTCTACACTATTATATTCTATGAGAGCATGACATGTATTTCTTGATAAATGTCTATTATATTACAATTTAAATGTAATATTCAGCTTAATACTGTTAAGCTGATCATGTTGGTATTATACATTAACATTTAGCTGTAGAATAATTAAAGTTTTGTATTAGATTAGTTAAATTAATCTTTTTAATGTTCCATACAGTGTTTATAATACACTACGAATGATACAGATTACTTATTTTCACGGCCAAAATTGTTTTGGAGCATTTATTCTTCAATACATATTCCGGGGAATTTAAAGCATTGTCAATATACTTTAAGGTGTTAGTTGAAAACTAATTTTCCTAATTAATGTTCATTAGTTGATTGACAATGTAAATAAAATAGAATTTAAAAATGAAAGCAATTATTCCAGTAGCGGGTGCAGGTACTAAATTAAGACCACATACATATACTCAACCAAAAGCGTTAATACCTATTGCAGGTAAAACGATTTTAAGTTTTATCGTAGATCAATTACATGAAGCTGGTATTAATGAATTTATTTTTATTGTAGGGTATCTTGGCGATAAGATCCAGGAATACGTAAAACAAACTTATCCTGATTTAATTACCCATTTCATTTTCCAGAACGAACGTCAGGGCACGGGACATGCAATAGAGCTTACCCGTAAAATAGTAGGGAATGATGAGGTGTTTGTTGCACTTGGAGATACAATTTGTGAATTTGATATTGAAGAGGTGATGAATAGTCCCTTCAATATGCTTGGGGTTAAGAAGGTTGATGATCCAAGAGAATTTGGTGTCGCAGAAATTGATAATGAAGGTGTTATTGATCATGTAATTGAAAAGCCTTCTATTCCAAAAAGTAACATGGCTTTGGTGGGACTTTATAAAATAAAAGACACTAAGATATTATATGATTCCTTGGCTGACTTATTTAGCAACAATATCAAAACCCATGGCGAGTACAGTTTAACAGATGCTTTGGAGAAAATGATTGAAAAAGGAGCGGAGTTTCATTCATTCAAAGTTAGAAACTGGTTCGATTGCGGTAAAAAAGATACCCTTCTCGAAAGCAATGCTACTTTGCTAAAGAAGTTTGGTGGGCATATTCATGAAAGTCTTATTCAGGAAGATGCTATAATAATTCCTCCTGTAAGTATTGGCCCTGGTTGTACTATTAAGAATGCTATTATAGGCCCACATGTGGCTATTGGTTCTAATACCTATATAAAATATTCTATCCTTAAAGATTGTATTATTGGGTCTTATTCTAATTTATATGAAGTAGTACTTGATAATTCTCTTATTGGTAGCGATGCATCCGTGAAAGGGTTAAGCCGTAGTTTAAATATTGGAGATAATACAGAGATTGATTTTGGATAGAAAAACTAATGTGATAATTCGATGATGTGACAATATGATAATAAATACATGTTACAGACTTCAAATTTTAG
>CAIVPM010000262.1 GCA_903907815.1 uncultured Chitinophagaceae bacterium
GCTATACCATAAGAATTTATTGTTTATAAATAAGAAATTTATTGGGGAATTTAATAGCTTATCAGGCTATTATTATTTTAGCTTAATGGCACTTTATCCAATCAGCAAATTAGCGCTTTTACTTTTTGCACACATTTTATTCCCCCTTCCCATTATACAACCACTCGAATTTAAAATATATTTCTTAGCTCCCAGAATATTGTTTTTCGTTCAAAATACTTTTTTGCTCATATTAATTCTTTTGTCAATTGCTCCTTTCATTCCTTGGTAAACAAGCTTGCAGAATACATTTGTTTAAGCCTTAATTGACAAAGTACAGCAACAGGGAAATAAACGATCTTTTTCAAGAGAAATTTACTTCTTACCCATTATCTTTATCTAAAATTATTTTATGCAGACAATGAAAGAACAATTTCTGATTAATCCTGCTATACACTTCCTCAACTTCGGATCTTTTGGTGCCTGTCCCAAACCAGTATTCGAAAACTATCAATACTGGCAAAGACTACTGGAATTTGAATCGGTGCAATTTATAACGGTAGATGGAGTTCAGTATTTAGCCAATTCCCGAGCGGCACTGGCAAAATATGTGGAAGTAGACGATAGAGATGACTTGGTATATATTACCAACCCAACATTGGGAGTAAACATAATTGCTAAAAATTTAGCCCTTGCACCCGGTGATGAAATACTCACTACCAATCTTGAATATGGTGCTTGCGATAGAACCTGGGATTTATATTGCGAAAAGAGTAAGGCAGTATACAGGCGACAAAACATAAGATTGCCCATTACCAGTAAAGAAGACTTTATTAATAACTTCTTCGAGGGATTGAATAGTAATACAAAAGCTATTTTTATCAGTCATATTACGGCAGCTACCGCCTTGATATTGCCTGTAAAAGAAATGGTGGCTATTGCCAAATCGAAGGGTTTAATTACCATTGTAGATGGGGCGCATGTACCCGGTCATATCCCTTTATCAATAAAAGACATTGACCCCGACTTTTATACCGGTGCTTGTCACAAATGGATGATGGCTGCAAAAGGTTGTAGCTTTTTATATGCCCACAAAAGAGTGCAGCACTTACTAAAAGAACCTTTGATAGTTAGCTGGGGATATAAGCCTATTAAATCTTCGGGATCTACTTTTATAGATTACAATCAAATGATTGGTACCCGAGACTTCTCTGCTTTTTTAACCGTTCCGGAATGTATAAAATTCATGGAAGAGCATAATTGGAGGCAAGTAGCAAAAGATTGCTCTGCAATGGCTATTGAAAATGCCACCAGATTCATTGCATTATTCGGCACCACTCCTATCAGTCCACTTACCCCCGAATGGATTGGACAAATGGTGAGTATTCCTGTTCCTACAACCCAACCGGAAGAATTGCAGCGGCATTTGTTTACTCAGTTTAAAATAGAAGTACCTTTTATGCGGCATGCAAATAGGGTATATATGCGATACTCTATCAATGGATTTAATTCAACAGAAGATCTGGATGCACTGTTTAATACTTTACAAATGTTAAAGAAGGATGTACCGGATTATTTTCATTAAACTTACACCTTACCTATTTGTCTATCATTAAAATAAAACATATTACAATGAAAAAGATTTTAGTAACTATTTTAGCTATCAGCGCAATTGGTTTTGCAGCTAATGCTCAGCAGCCTACTACACCTGCAGCCCCACCACAAGGAGCACCTGCTGCTCGTCCAAAAATGTCGAAGGAGCAAAGAGAGGAAATGAAAAAACAAAGAGAAGAAGAACTGGCAAAAGCAATGACTGCTGCTGGATTAACCGATGCTCAAAAAGCAGACACTAAAGCCGCTATAGATTCGCTGGATATGAAAAAGAAAGAAATGAGAAAAGAAGGCACTTTTTCTGAAGATCAAAAGAAAATGATGGAAAAAGAGCATAAAGAAAAACTTATTAAAGTAATGGGTGAAGAAAAGTATAAGAAGTTCAGAGAGGCTCAAAAAGCTGCTAAAGAAGCAAGAGAAAAACTCGCTCCTCAACAATAGAAAGATTGAAGATAAGTAAAAAAGGATGCTGATGGTTCAGCATCCTTTTTTTGTTTCAATACAAACATATACTCATAAAAAGAGTCCCTGAAGGAACAAACTTTCAGGGACTCTTTTTATAAATCAGCATTATACATTTTGCATTATGCGTTGAGCGTTTTGCGTTTCTTAGCACCTACACCTGCTCCTGCAGCAAGTAATAAAAGGCTAAGACCTCCATCGAAAGGTACAGTTCCATCTCCACTGCCTGTAACACCAGGAGGGGTAAAACCGCCATTACCATTTACACCCGGTCCACCACCACCAGGTACCGGAGTACTCTGTGCATGGCTTTTACTGATGGTTATTGTAAACATCAACGTAAGTATTGTAACAGTTAATATCTTTTTCATTATTGTATTTATTGTATTTATCAATTATTTAGCTATCAATTCTGTGTTAAATACTACTTTACCATCAACACTTTTTAAAGCTACAGTATATAAACCAGTTATCATTTTGTTCATATTAATCGTTTCAGTGGTAGAACCTGCTGTATGATTAATGGTAGTATTAAATACTTCCTGACCAAGACTATTGATTAAAACTACATTGTATTTACCAGCAGCAACATTAGCGGTCTGCAGTGTAACTGTATTGTTGGTAACAGGATTAGGATATACACTAATCTTACCTGTAGCAGTTGCTGCCGGTACCACTTTAGCTTGTTTAAATACAACGCTAAAACGATTCTGGTAAGTAGCAGCATCAGTAGTAGGTTTAAAGCTAACTACAGTAGTTACAGGTACCATGGTGTTCAGATAAGCATCTTTAATAAACGCTTCCAGACCAGGAGCTGAAAACTGAGTAGCATCCACAGTTAATTTGTAGATGATATTAGCTGTAATGTTTCCTAATTTCAATGCTATTGCATCTCCTGCTGATGGTAATGATAATCCATCAATACTTAAGTCGGTATTCGCTTCTGTAATAGAGATACTCTCGCCACCATTCATTAGTTTCATAGCATCTTCTGCACCAATTGATTTTTTATAGTTATTATCAAATGTTGCTATAGCCTCATCCATATTGGTTGATAAGCCATCAATATCTTTCCAGATACCAGCACTTAATTTATTAGATGCTTTTGTACGGAATACAGCAGTTTGAATACCACCAACTGTTTTGTCAGCTTCTTTAATTACTACAGTAGGTGTACTGGTTGCATCGTGGTATACCCAGAAACCTTGTCCACCCTGAATATTTAAACATGCAGCATCAGTAGCAACTCCTGCAGGACGATTAACAACTGTTGCATTTGTACCATCCCATCTCACTGTTACATAACGTTGTAATCCTGCACTCTGGAAAGTTGGATCTAAGAAATAATAAGTATTATTCAAAAATGCATTACCAGCATTATCTGCCAGTATTTTATCCCATCCAATAGGACAAGCATAAGGATTAGCGATAAATGACCAGCCACCGCCATTGGTTAAACCATAGCTGGAAGAATAGTTTCCTGCAACAGTTCCACCATTATTAATTGCGTTGAAGGTTACAGTACCAGTTACTAAAGAACCAGTAGCTCTAAGCGTAGTAGCAGTAAGCATATTGGCAGGGTTAGTACCCATATTAAAGTTTCTGGAACCTCTTACAACTAATCTTAAGCCTTGGAATGGATCAAGACTTAATCCTTTTGTTCCGCCTGTTGCAACCGTAACTGGTGCCCAGTTACTACCTACACAAGTGTATAAAGATGGAGTTGTATTTCCATTGGTAGTATAATCAAAACCAGAAGCAGCATCAAATGCAGCATACCCTGGTGTACCTGTTTTACCCGTAATATATACCCCATAAGTAGCAGCAGCAGAACCTGCACCATTTTCCTGCCAGTTTGCAAATACAGAACCTGCATTAGCAACCGCCGGACCAAGGTCACGATAGTTTCTCTTTCCCTGAGGAATATAACGTTCTACAGTAACGTTGGTAGCAGGTACCAGACCATCTACTATAGTTCCTTTTACCTGATCTACTTCCGCAGTACCAGCAGCGCTACTCTTTAAAGTAAGCTTATGACTATTAATATCCAGTTTAGAACCTGTACCACTTAATGATAATAAGGTAATAATATTTAAATCGTTACCTAATGAAACAGTACCAGTTCCTCCAATTGTTAAACTTTTTATTGTATTCCCATTGGAAAATACCAATGTACTACCAGTAGAACCATTAAACCCTATATTAGAATTTGTAGATACTATCAGGTTGCTTGAACCAGTTATATTTCCAACTGTTAATGTATTAGCACCAACAGTAACACTACCCGATACAAAATTAAGGGTGCCATAAGAAGTGAAATTAGACCCCAGACTAATATTATTTGCAACAGCAACTGTTTGGTTAGGACCAAAACTTAAAGTACCTGCAGCAAAAATTGTTTGTGTTACAGTACCATCAAATCTTACTGTAGAAGCACTTGTAGGACCAAAAACCAGTCCGCCACCGCCAAGTACACTTAAGTTACCTTTTATGTGGGAGGTTCCGGTACCAACCATATTTAAAGTAAACGCTGAGTTAACAGTAAAAGTATCACAAGTAAAGCCAATAGTAGAAGCAGGTTGAGAAGTAGAAGCTGCACCTGTAAATAACAGATTAGCGAATGTTCTGCCATCCAAAGCAGCACCAACTCCAGTCTGAAATTCATACGTACTTCCTGATTGGAAAGTTACTACTGAATGACCTGATCCACCAAAAGGATCACCCGCAGAAATATTGGTTAATGTAGAACCGCTGGCAAATATTACCGCACCATTGGTACCTGTACCAAATGGTATTGAGCTACTTCCTGGTTTACAGGAAATTTGAGAATGATTATTAAATACCAGTGCACCAGCATCGGCTACTATTAAAGTATGAGCACTTGAACCAGCCCCTAAATTTATTTTACCATAAATACTACCAGTTGTTCCGGTTAACAAATTAATAGTTGTACTACTACCACTGGTAGATAGTGTGGAAGTTGCATCAATTGATAGGTCGGCACCTGTACCACCATTAATATTAAAGGTTCTGGATGTACTTTGAGATAAAGTTACATTAGCACCGTTTTGCAATACTATCTGTCCAACATTTAGATTAGTGGTAGGTGAGGTAACTGTAATATTACCAGTAGCACCAGCACCAACATTGGAACCATCAAATATGTATACATCAGTTGTTAGTGGAGAAAATCCTGCAACAGCAGTACCACCTTTAGTAGTACTCCAAACAGATGCGTTCCAGTTTTGTACAGCAGCACTACCTCCTACCCAGTAATAAGTAGTTGCGGCAGATGGAGTTGGCAAATTAAATGTACTACAAGTAACAGCCGTTAAACCTAAAGAAGTAAAAGTAATAGTAGCACCGGTTACTGCAGCAGCACTTGTAGCTACTAAGTCAGTCCAGGTAATAGCGCCGTTACTGGCAGTTTTAGTTACTGTACCTAATATTGTCCAAGAACCACTTCCTACAGTTGCTGTAACTGATGCATTGCTTGTTGTAGCATTGCCATACTGATCACGAACATTTATTGCAGGTTGAGGTGAAAATAATCCACCGTTTAAGGCAGGAGCACCAGGTTGTGCTTTCATCACCAGTTTATTAGGTACACCAGCAGCAATTGCTTGTGTTACCGATACATCTGCATAACCAGTAGAAGAGATTAATAGAGTCTTGCTCCCAGATGTTCTTAAACCACTGGTAGCACTACCCGAAGGTATTAAAGTAATTGTACCTGCAGTAATTGTATAGTCTGTATTTAAAGTGAGTACATTAGCATTATAGGAAACTGCTGTAATATTACTTCTCCATACAGGATTATCAGTAAATGTTACATTAAAATTATTATCTACCGTTGCGCCAACTGCAGCAGTTAATGCTGGTGGGGCAGGGATTGCTAAATCAAAACTAGCAGAAGATACATTTAATCCTCCCAAACTAAAAGTAATAGTAGCACCAGTAACTGCAGCATAACTTGATGCAGTTAAATTGCTGTAGGTTACAGTTCCGTTTACAGCAGCTACTGAAGTAGTGCCACCAATGGTCCAGCTACCTGCGCCTACAGCAGCAGCTACTGTTCCTGCAGTAAGGTTGTTGTATTGATCCTTTACATATACTGCTGGTTGTGTAGCAAAAACAGCTCCATTACTCGCTGGAGTTACAGGATCTGTTTTCATAATTAATTGTGTAGCAGCACCTGCAGCAATTGTCTGACTAACAACAGCCTCAGTATAATCTGTTGCTTTCACAGTAACATTTTGTGTACCTGCAGTTCTTAAACCACTTAAAGCACTGCCAGAAGGTATTAAAGTAATTTTTCCAGCAGAAATAGTATAATCAGTATTTAAAGTAAGTGTGGTTGAACCATATTCAACGGAAGTAATTAGCCCTCTCCAAGTAGTAGAAGCAGCATCATCTGTGAAGGTAATATCAAAACTATTATCCACAGTAGCACCCGAAGCAGCTGTTATAGATGGACTTGCTGTTAATGAAGCTGTTGTAAAAGATCTATCAACACCATAAGAAGTTCCAATACCGTTTATTGCATACGCTCTTACATGATACGTTATGCCCGTAGTTAATCCTGTTATATCACTAGAAAAAGACCCAGTACCAACTGATCCATCTATTACTTTACTATCGGCAGTAGTTGGATTTGAGCTAGTACTATAAACTACCCCTCTTTCTGTAATTGCACTTCCTCCATCAGAAGAAATATTACCACCAGAAGTTGCAGAATTATAAGTAATTGTTGAAATGGTTGTAGTGGTAAGTGTAGGTGCAAAATTTGTTACAGAAATAGCTACTGACTGACATGTTGAATTGTAACTACAAGGAGATCCATCTTCATAACGTCCCCAATAGGTAGTAGATGTACTTGGACTTACCGACAAACTATTACCAGTTCCAGCAAGTGTTCCTCCGCATGAACCAGTATACCATTTAATAGTTTCACCAGTTCCGCCACCGCCGCCACTTAAACTTAGAGCGGTAGAACTACCATAGTTAATAGATGTTGTAGTAGCACCTGCAGACGTAGGGTCGGCAGATTTTGTATTAACAGTAATTACTGGACTACCAGTCATTGTATTTGCACAATAATTATTTGCAGTGGTTGTTTGTACCGTATAAGTGCCAGCAGCACTTACCGACCAGGTATTAGAACCTGTAATAGGACTTCCTACTGTTGATGCACCATTGTATAACTGGTAAGAAACCCCGGTTTGATTTCCACTTAAAGTAAGTGTAGCAGAAGAGCCAGAGCATATAGTGTTTGTTCCTGATAGAGTATATGTAGTTGGAGCTTTACAAACTACAATATTATCCAGAGTAAAAGAATTTGCTGAGGTTGTAGCCTGAGCTGTACCAACTGTTAAATCTACCCATCTTAAATATAATGTACCTTGGTTGTCACAACCCGAAGGCAATGTAACTGTAAAAGTTTGAGAGTTAACTTTTGTTGGTCCTCCGGTTATTTGTGTAGGTGTAGTAACGGAAGAATAGGTAGTTCCAGTTACAGTAGTCCAGGTGGCTGCATTATAAGAAGTTGCCCACTGCAATTGGCATTGTTCTACTACAGAAGTAGACGTAATTCTTACTGTAGATATTTCGTAAGAAATCTGTATACCGGTTGTTCCGGTAGTATTTAGTCCTAATGCTAATGCACAATCTGTACCAGTACTACTCAACCATCCCAAAGAACCACCATAATTCAATGCATTTGCTGCGGCAGTAGCATTTGTTGCTGAAGCCGATAATGTTTTTGCAGTACTTGTTGCTACAGCAGTTGAAAAAGAAGTAGGAATAGCACTTGCCATTTTCCATACTGTCCAACCTGCTGGAAAAGTTGTTGAACTTGCCGCTAATCCACTAAAATCCTGAGAATACGGTAATGCTTGCATAGTTACTGTTGCCTGGGCTTTAACCCCATTAGAGTACACAGCCAATAGACCAGAAAACAAAACGAATAACAATGTTGAGATGTTCTTTTTCATATGTTGTAGTTTATAAATAAGCGAAATCGTTATCGTATTTAAATGAATAAATAATGTATTTAATTCATTAAACTAAAGCGCTAAGTAAATGTATTAGAGAAATTAAGATTAAAATTAACGGCAGATAAATTATGCAATCGTACCCGATAACGTTTGCATTTACTTCCCAATGTATGATCTTTAATGTTTTTATTAAAAAGGGAGGATTA
>CAIVPM010000263.1 GCA_903907815.1 uncultured Chitinophagaceae bacterium
CTGCAAATAAATTCATTTAATAGTTATAGAAAAATAGTAAAGACTAACAACTTCATGTAGTATAAATAAGAGTAACTGTATTATTATAAAGACAAATAATTAGCAGAAATTATGATACCTTTTATATGCATTAGAATAGAGCATAGCTTTATTTCTTAATTTGAGTGTATAATGTAGGTACCCATATCTATCGGGTAATAATTCTTGTTCTTATAACAACTAAATATAAAAAAACTAAATAATAGAAACATTTTCAATGCTAGTAGACTTCCTACCAGCGTTGGTAGAAACATTTTCAATGCTGGTAGACTTCCTACCAGCGTTGGTAGAAACATTTTCAATGCTGGTAGACTTTCTACTAGCGTTGGTAGAAACATTACCAATGTTGGTAGACTTCCTACTAGCGTTGGTAGGAAGTCTACCAATGCTGATAAACTATCTACCAAGTATAATTTATTAAAAAACAATGCTATAAATATCTATTGTTGAGTTCATTTAATTTGTAGCAACTACAATATACTTTATACAGCAGTTAACTATATGTATAATAGGATTCAGCAATAATTAAAAACAAAAGTTCTATATCTCCATATTATTAAATTAAACAATCTCATTACGCTTGGGATACCTATTAATAGCTGACAATATTAATTTAGAAAAGATATCATTTTCTCTGTTGATATATAAAAGAACAAGAGCCTAATGATTACTCACCAGGCTCTTATTTTATTTTACATCAATTTAAAATCAATATTCAAATAAATGTATAAGAAATGTATTTGTATTAAGTACTAAATACTTTGAATCATACAATTATCCAAGATTAAAAGAAATACCCTGTGCCAATGGCAACTGACTACTCCAGTTAATGGTATTGGTTTGTCTGCGCATATACGATTTCCATGCATCGCTACCACTTTCACGGCCACCACCTGTTTCTTTTTCACCACCAAATGCGCCTCCTATTTCTGCACCACTGGTACCTATATTTACATTGGCTATACCACAATCACTTCCTATATGTGCTAGGAATTGTTCCGCTTCACGCATATTTAAAGTAAAGATTGCAGATGATAATCCCTGAGGCACTCCATTTTGCATAGCAATAGCTTCTTCCAGCGTTTTATACTTCATTATATATAGTATAGGAGCAAATGTTTCGTGCTGTACAATTGCAAGGTCATTCGTAGCCTCTGCTATACATGGTTTTACATAGCAGCCACTTTCATAACCTGCACCTTCCAGTACGCCACCTTCTACTATAAAGTTGCCCCCTTGCTCTTTACATTGTTGTATAGAACGCAAATAATTGTTTACAGCATCCTTATCAATCAATGGCCCTACATGATTTTTGCTATCCAAAGGATCGCCAATACTCAACTGACTATATGCTTTAACCAGTTTTTGTTTGAAAGCATCATATACCGATTCATGTATAATAAGACGGCGGGTAGTAGTACAACGTTGACCTGCAGTACCTACAGCACCAAATACAGCACCTATTAAACTCATATCCAGATCGGCATGTTGAGAAATAATAATGGCATTATTACCACCTAATTCCAGTATTGTTTTACCAAATCTTTCCGATACAACGCTATTAATTTCTTTACCCATTCTGGTAGAACCGGTAGCACTGACCAAAGCTACATTCTTATCTTTAGTCATCCACTCTCCTACTGTTCTATCACCTTGTATAATACAACTAACGCCTTCTGGTACATTATTTTCAGCAAATACTTTTGCTACAATATTCTGAACAGCTACAGAACAAAGAGGTGTTTTTTCACTAGGTTTCCATATACATACATTACCACAAATCCAAGCAAGGGCAGTGTTCCAGTTCCATACTGCTACAGGAAAATTAAACGCAGATATAATACCAACTATACCCAATGGATGCCATTGTTCATACATACGGTGTTTAGGTCTTTCGCTATGCATAGTTAATCCATACATCTGACGGGATAATCCTACAGCAAAATCACATATATCAATCATTTCCTGCACTTCCCCTAGTCCTTCCTGAAGGCTTTTACCCATTTCATAACTCACTAATTGTCCAAGAGGATGTTTATTAGCTCTTAGTGCATCACCCAACTGACGTACTATATCTCCACGTTTTGGAGCAGGCCACATTCTCCATTCTTCGTATGCTTCCATCGCTTTTTTTGTTAAAAGCTGGTATTGTTCATAACTTGTTACAGAAACTTTTGCAATTAACTGTCCATTTACAGGAGAGTAACTTTCTAAAACCTTATCTTCGTTCCACGATTGATTGCCAGTGGAAGTGCCGCTGTTGTTAGGTTTGATGCCTAATTGATGTAAAAATTCCATATGGTTTTGTTTTTAATTTATTTTAATACTGATGAATGTATTATTATGCAATGATAATAGTCATTTTTCAATAATAATATTATTTGCAACTTGCACCCGTTAAAATAATAGAGATTAATTGAATTTTTAATAACAAACAAACATTTTATAATTAAACTTTTAAAGTTATGAACACAGTAAGTAAGTTTCCGTTTCAGGTAAGCTGCCCGGCAAAGGTAGAGATTGAAACCTGGGTAAACAATATTGCCTCTCAGTGCGAGGCTTCCTCTATCCATTGGGTAGATGGTTCAAAAGCAGAGTACGATTCTATTTGTAAGTTACTGGTAAAAAAGGGAACTTTTATTCCTTTGAATCAGGAAAAAAGACCTAATAGTTTTGCTTGTTTCAGCGATCCTAGTGATGTAGCCAGAGTAGAAGATAAAACTTTTATCTGTAGCCGTATTAAAGAAGATGCTGGTCCTACCAATAACTGGATGGAGCCAAAAGAAATGAAATCAATCTTAAATGATTTAATGATTGGTTCTATGCGTGGTAGAACATTGTATGTTATACCATTTTGTATGGGTCCTGTTGGTTCTCCTCTTTCCCGTTATGGTATTCAATTAACCGATTCAGAATATGTGGTGGTTAATATGCACATCATGACCAGAATGGGTGAAGATATATATCCTTTCTTAACTAAGAACGGTTATGTAAAATGTATACACAATCTTGGTGCTCCACTAGAAAATGGACAACAGGATGTAAAATGGCCTTGTAACCCTAATGTAAAATACATCTCTCATTTCCCTGAAGAAAGATTGATTATTTCTTATGGTAGTGGTTATGGTGGTAATGCATTAATGGGTAAAAAATGTTTTGCACTTCGTATAGCTTCTGTATTAGGAAAAGAAGAAAACTGGCTGGCAGAACACATGTTGATTTTAGGCGTTGAATCTCCTGAAAAACAAAAAACATATGTTGCAGCTGCATTCCCAAGTGCTTGTGGTAAAACAAACTTCTCCATGATGATACCTGCAGCTGGTATGGCTGGTTGGAAAGTAACAACTGTTGGTGATGATATTGCCTGGATTCATAAACATGAAGATGGCAAATTATATGCTATCAATCCAGAAGCTGGTTACTTCGGTGTTGCTCCGGGAACTAACTATAAAACAAACCCTAATGCAATGGAAAGCATTAAGGGAAATACCATATTTACCAACGTTGCCCTTACTAGTGATGGTGATGTATGGTGGGAAGGTTTAACTAAAGAAATTCCAGAAGGATTAACCGACTGGCATGGTGAACCTTACGATCCAAAAAGTGGCAAACCTGCTGCTCACGCTAACTCAAGATTCACTGCTCCTGCATACCAGAATCCTTGTATAGATTCAGAATGGGATAATCCTGCTGGTGTTCCAATCGAAGCATTTGTATTCGGTGGAAGAAGAAGTACTGGTATTCCTTTAGTTCATCAGTCTTTCAACTGGAACTTTGGTGTTTATCTTGCTGCTACTATGGGTTCTGAAACAACTGCTGCTGCATTTGGTGAAGTGGGTAAAGTAAGAAGAGATCCATTTGCAATGTTGCCATTTATGGGATATCATATGGGCGACTATGTAAACCATTGGTTACAATTTGGTAGAGATTTACCTAATGCTCCTCGTATCTTTAGTGTTAACTGGTTTAGAAAAGATGAAAATGGTCAATTCCTATGGCCAGGATTTGGTGAAAATATGAGAGTTCTTAAATGGATCGTTCAACGTGTTCATGGTGGTGCTTCTGCAGTAGAAAGTCCTATTGGATGGATGCCTCGTTATGAAGATATGGATTGGACTGGCTTGGAATCTTTTACCAAAGATGAATTTACTAAAATCATGACTATCGATCGTGAACCTTGGAAACAAGAGTTACTTTCTCATGAAGAATTATTCTCTCGTTTATACGATAGATTACCTAAAGAATTCTTCTTTATGCGTGAACTATTATTATCCTCTTTATGGCGTTCTCCAGAACATTGGGGGCTGGAAGCTGAACGAGTATAATTAAATATTTAAATAAAGGAAGTCTTATGGACTTCCTTTATTTTTTCTTACAACTACATCAGATACACGAGCAAGTACCCATGTGGTTGAAACTAAAACAAACTTTATGAATTGGTTTATTCAGTTGTTTACACAACATAGTATAGCCCAAACGGTAATTGTATACGGATGTATAATTGCCACAGGGATAATTTTAGGGAAAGTTAAAATCTTCAATGTTTCCCTTGGTATTACCTGGGTACTTTTTGCAGCTATTTTCGCAGCATATCTGGGTATAGAAGTAGAAAAATCCACTACTGAATTTTTAAGAGATTTTGGATTAATCCTTTTTGTTTATTCTGTAGGATTACAGGTTGGACCTGGATTTTTTGCCTCACTTAAAAAGCAGGCATTAGTAGTCAATATGCTTGCCGCTATAATAGTATTAACCGGCTTAGGCATGACCATTGGTTTCTTTTATACCTCTGGCAGCGATATAGGCACCATGACGGGCGTAATGAGTGGAGCTGTTACCAATACTCCTGGATTAGGTGCTGCTACACAAGCCATTAATAATTTACAATTAAAAGGTATTAAATCTGCAGATATTGGTTTAGCATATGCTGTAGCGTATCCTTTTGGTGTGGTAGGTATTATTATTGTAATGCTTGTATTGAAAAAAATATGGAAAGTAAATGTGGAGGAAGAAAAAATAAAACATCAGCGATTAAAAATGCTGAATCCTGCACGCCCTGTTATCATTAATCTTGCCGTTACTAATCCTCAATTATACAATCAGCCTGCCAATGTTATTTCTTCTATTCTAAAAAGTAATATTGTCATTTCCCGTATGTACAGAAAAGGAGAAGTTTTCTCTCCTACCCTTGGTACGATATTAATGGAAGGTGATGTTATTCTTTTTGTAGCACCTAAAGAAACTATTCCTC
>CAIVPM010000264.1 GCA_903907815.1 uncultured Chitinophagaceae bacterium
AATTAATATTTTTAATTTAACGATCACGTTTATAATACATATAAATAAGCAATATGAATAAAAAATTACTTCTTTTTTCTCTTTACAAAAAAGTAGCTACTAACATTTTAGTTCTCATGATTGGTTCAGTGCCTTTTGTAGGGTTAGCACAAACAGCACCGTCCAATTTTTCTTATAGTAAACCTACTGGTATTGCTTATAAAAAACTTCCTCAGAACTCTATTTGTCCTTCTATCAATAATGGAGGTGCTGCTGTTACTTTTTCGTTGGTTAATCCTCCGGCAGGGGTTACAATCAGTGCTACCTCAGGGCAAATTTCATGGGATGCTACAGTAGGAGTTGGTAAATATTTATTAACTGCTAAAGCAACTAATAGTGTTGGGTCAATTACTGCTAACTATACCTTAAATGTAATGCTGAATCCAGACGATTATATGTCTGCTAAATATACTGCAACTACTACTTCCAACTTAACCTACACTGGTGCTCAATCTACCGCTAATAGTGCTAATTTAGTGGATGTTTATACGCCTACTGGTGATACCAATACCCATAGACCAGCATTTATGTTTATGCATGGTGGTGGTTTCTCCACCAGTAATGATAAAACTCAATCTTATGTGGTGTCTTTCTGTAAATTTTTAGCAACATATGGCTATGTTGCTTATGGTCCTAACTACAATGTAGGTGGTGGTCATACTTATGTTCAAAACCTTAAGTCTTGTAAGGATATGGATGCTTGTTTAAACTCTATTCGTAGAAAACAAATCAATTATCCTGCAGGTAATTTTGGCATTGATTCTAATTATTTATTCGTAGGTGGTGGTTCTGCTGGTGGACACTTAAGCTGCAATTTTGTTTTTGCTGATACTTCTTCAAAATATGGTGGTTTTATGCCAAACCTAAATAGCGTAATTTCTGAAATAGATGGTTGGGGTTCTTCTCCAACTACCGATAGACTGTATAATTTCTCCAGTTTAAATGCTAACTCTATGCCAATCTTCTTGGTGCAGGGTTCTGCAGATCAAACTGTTCCTGTGCAAAATAGTATTGATTTAAATAATGCTTTAAATGCTGTGGGTGCTTACCATAATTTCTGGGAAATTACTGGAGAAACCCATGGTTGCCCAAATCATATACCTGCAATCTGCGATTCTATTGTTCATTTTCAAAATAGAGTTTGGAAAAAAAAGTACCCGCAGACTGTAAATGCTGTTTGTGTTGTTACACCAGTTAAATTAAACTTCTTTGGTGTAAATCAAAATGATAAAAATATTGCTATAAAATGGAATACTGCTACCGAAGAGAATGTAAACTTTTTTGCTGTTGAAAGAAGCGTTGATGGTATTAATTTTACTACTGTTTATACTTCCAATTCAAAAGGTAATGGAGCACACGAATATTCTTTTATGGACGATGCTACTGTATTGGCAGGAACTGTTTACTATCGATTGAAATCGGTAGATAATAATGGTGCTTTTGCATATTCTGAAATTGAAAATATTAATATTAAAGCAACTAAAAATATTGTTACCGATATATTTCCTAATCCTGCTTATGCAGCAGAAAATATTAATATAAAATATATCGCTACTAAAACTGCTGTGGTAAGCTATCAGATCCTAAATACTATCGGACAAAAACTGATAACCAGTTCATTTACTGCAAATGAAGGCAACAACAAGGTTGCATTAAACCTGAATAATTTAAAAGGAGGCCTTTATTATTTAGTATTATTAAATAACAATGCGATTAGTCAAAGAATTCCTTTTATAGTTAAGTAAATTATCGACTATAAAATAATATAAACTCTTTCAGGATACTTCCTTTGTATGTGTCTTGGAAGAGTTTGTTTTTATATTGTATTATCCTAATATTATTTGAAATTCTGAACGGCTTTATCCAGTATTCATAAAATTTTATCTGTCTTTATTCGTTATTACTTATTAATTAAACAATTTATTATCATGAGAAAATTATTTATTTCCGTAGGAGCAGCTTTAATAAGCTTAAGCTCTATCAATGCACAGGTAGCAAAACCAGACACTACTTTACAAATTACTGGATCTGCTGACCTTTATTATAAGTATGATTTTGCTGGAGATGCAAATACGCCTTCCATGTTGAATGCAAAAGTTGGTATGCGTCAGAATTCTATGGAATTTGGTATGCTGGATCTTAAAATTAAAAAGCAATTAGGCGATGTTACTGTTAACTCTGAATTAGCTTTTGGACAAAGAGAAACTTCTGATGCAAGTGCACCTCCTTCTTACAATATCCAAAACTTAAATGCTACTTATCAAGCCAATAAAAAATTGTCTTTTACGGGTGGTATTATGTATCGTTATCAGACTTATGAAAAATTAACTGCTGCTGATAATTTTAACTACACTATTTCTTCCTCTTTTACTATCATCAACTTCCTTAGAAGTTCTGGTATTAAAGCTACTTATGCTTTTAATGATAAAGCTAAAATAGTTGCCGGATTATACAATTCTAATGATTCTAAAAATGGTACCAACAGAACCGTAGCTTCTCCTAATTATGGTTTATCCGATTTTTGTGCACAGGGTTTTATCAGTGAGCCTTTTGGACTAAAACAACTGGATGCGAGTGCTGCAGTTTGGATTGAAGGTCAGAAAGATAATGGTACACACTTAAATCTTCAGTTGCATTATGCGGCTACCAGCAAACTTAAATTAGGTCTGGATGTTTCTCATTACAAATGTGCTGATACTACTTCTATACCTGCTCGTTCTTATGATAGCTATGTTGGGTATGCACAATATAAAGTTTGTAAAGCTTTTACATTAGGTGCCCGTTACGATTATTTAAGTGTTAATGAACAAGACGGAAGCAGTAATAATTTTATCAAAGAAAACTATTATGCAACTACTATCACCGGTGCTTTGAATTTAGGTTCACTAACTTTAAAAGCTGAATATAAAAGAGATTGGACACAAAGCGATAATACCAACAGAGCAACTATTTCTTACTATGAAAAAGATGCAATTACACCTTCTGTAAATGCTGCTGAAATAGTATTAGCTGCTATTTATAAGTTCTAATGTATTAATTCTGATGACCTGAACTTTAATTGTTTAGGTACAAATTCTTATAAGCATTTAAATAAGGATTCCATTATTGGAATCCTTATTTATTTTTGTAAAAACGCTCATATGAAAACATATCTTTTTCTGCTGGCATTTACCTTCATCGCTTGTTTAGCCAACGGGCAATATATTTACGATGGTTCTAATCATCAGGTGGGGCGAATTGATGGTAATTACTATTACAACGGAAGCAATCATCAGATAGGAAGAGTAGATGGTAACTATATTTATAATGGTTCTAATCATCAGATAGGCAGGATGGATGGCAATTACATGTATGATGGTAGCAACCATCAGATAGGTAGGGTAGATAACAACTATTTATACGACGGTTCCAATCATCAGGTAGGAAGAATTGATGGAAACTATATTTATAATGGTAGTAATCACCAGATAGGAAGGGTGGATGGATTAACCAGAAAACAAATCATTATATTCTTCTATTTCTTTCTGTAAATAGTGCCTCTTTTTAAGAGGGGCATGTTTGCTTCTTTTGCATTATACCCACCAGTATTTTAGTTAGCATAGATAAAATATACATAAACGAAAAGCGTGCAACTGATACCTATCAATTGCACGCTTTTTATAAGTATTTATAAATAGTTAGTTATCTGTACTAACTGATTTTCTCAACTCCCATACCAAAGCACTGGCTCCAAGTATAGCTGCTTCGGATTCGTTTAACTGACTAAAGATAATTTTTACTTTATTCTTGAAAATAGGCAACAGATGCGACTCCATATTTTCTTTTGTAGGTTTTAAAATAAGGTCTCCTGCTTTGCATAAACCTCCAAACAATATGATGGCTTCAGGGGAGGAGAACATTACAAAGTTGGCAAATGCTCTACCCAGTATTTCTCCGGTAAATTCAAATACTCGCAATGCAATTGGATCGCCTTGTATGGCACAATCGTATACTACTTTACTGTCTATATCGGCAGGGTCGAATTGTCTTAACAAGGAATCTACTTTGGCATGATCTTCCAGCATTTCCAAAGCATTTCTTCTTACACCGGTGGCGGAACAATAGGTTTCTAAGCTACCTCTTAGGCCAGTGCCTTCGTGCAAACGGCCATTAGGAATAACAATGTTGTGCCCAAGTTCGCCAGCAAATCCATCATGACCATAAATCAACTGTCCATTAGCTACAATGCCGCTGCCCACACCGGTTCCAAGGGTAATCATTATAAAATCTTTCATTCCTTTTGCTACACCATACGTCATTTCGCCCACGGCTGCTGCATTAGCATCGTTGGTAAGTGCTGCAGGCAAATCAAACTTCTCGCTAATCATTTCAGCGAAAGGAATTATGCCCTTCCATTTAAGGTTGGCAGCATGTTCTATGGTTCCTTTATAAAAATTGCCATTGGGTGCACCAATACCAATCCCTCTTATTAAATCTTTGCCACCCACCTGATCAATAGCAGGCTTTATAGCTTCGTATAATTCATCAATATAGTCTTCAATGTTTTCGTGCTTACCAGTTGATAAAGCACCTTTATACAGTATTTCGCCACGGGCATCTACAATACCAAAAACAGTATTGGTGCCACCAATGTCAATACCAATTGCAAGCGTTTGTAATGTGTTCATATTATCTGTAATTAATGTTTAATAATAATATTGTAAAGCAGTAAAGTTTTTGTTGATATCTGTACTAATCGTTTTTAATTGTTTGTAAAGTCAAGAAAGCGTTTATATAACCTAATATGCATCGTTAATTTGGTAGTATAAACTTTTGATTCAAGTACAATCCAGTGTTTAAAAAACTACATTAGCAAACATCGCCATTTGTTTGTAAAAGTAAGAACTAAGCTTCATTATGTGTAAATATTACACAATTATTCTTTTATTTTTTTTATTATAGAGCTAAAAAGGGCGTACATGACGAATGTCATATTTTTATAAGCAAAACAAAGTTAGGTTACATCGTTTCCAATGGTTTCATAACCGTTTATATTTAGTTTAATACGATTATTACTTATAACTGACCGACTTAGGATTATAATTAAAAATAATTTATTTATTCGTTAAATTGTAAAACTATGTCTCGCTTAATTTTTCCAGATGGAGTAGCAGCCGAAATTGGCTTATTAACCAGTGTAAATAAAAAACATACTGCCGATGGCACTACCAGTATTCTGGAAGAGTACCTAAAGGTTCATCAGTTCGATCTTCCTCAGGCTGTTCTTGATGCAGCTACCGTAAAAACAATGGATATTTCAAGGTCATTATTATTTAAACAAAGCAGCAACTTTACGCAGTTGCGAAATCTGGAGATTGCTCCGGTTATTGCACACTTAAAAGGAGAGGTGCAGTTCCTGAAAAGTATTTATTCCAATAATACCAAAGAACTGGGTAACTGGGGTATTACAGTAGAAGATCCTAATAAGATTGTATACTCTAATAACTTTGATACAATTGCAGCAACTGCCAAAACATTCTTTACCAAGCACCTTGGTTTTGCGGTAGGCAAATCTCCTTTGTTGCCATACCTTACTCAGAACAAAATAGATGTAACAGTTGATAAGGCGGCTATTGAAACAGCTATAGAGTATAATGAACAAGCTATAACTGCTACAACCCAATCGGAGAATATTACGCAACTGCGCAATATTTTATGGGGACCAACAGTTACGCATTTGAAGGGTGTTGGAAATTATCTGATGAACTTTTATGGTAACAATCAAAAAGGTTGTGGTGAATACGGATATGTGGTAGATAATAGTGTGGCTAAACCTAAAATAGTGAAGACATCTATTAAGCTACTGGACAAAACCACTTTGAAAGGATTGGTAATAGGTGGAACCATTACCAACGAGGGTACAGAAGACATTCATTTATACAAAGGATTAACTACAAATGGCAATCCTATCATTTTAAAACCCGGGGAAAAATATGGAATAGCTAAGGGTTTCAGCGCTGTTACCGTTAGTAATCCAAGTAATTTAATTGCTGCTAAAGTGTCTGCACTTAGAACACGTTAAATTGATTTTAATGCCCCAAAAATATTGTGGGAAAATGAATAAATGGGATTGAATTATCAATTAATGGGATTGATTTGTCAACAAATGGGATTGATTTATCGATAAATGGGATTGATTTATTGATTAATGGGATTGATTTATTGATTAATGGGATTGATTTGTCAATAAAAGGGATTGAATTATTGATAAATGGGATTGATTTGTTTGTTTAATTGAGTACGATAATACCTAATTGTGGTATATAAATTAAACGGTTGAGGTATTATATTATATTTGAATCTATAATCAAGTATAATGCAATCAGATGCTATAATAATGCCTACACTTACCACCGAAAGATTAGTGCTTAGGGCGCTTTCTTTTGATGATGCTTCTGCTATTCAATTACTCCGTTCTAATGAAAGTGTAAATAAGTTTCTGGATAGACCAAAAACGATTGATATCGAGGCTGCTAAGGCGTTTATAGATAAGATACATACTGGTACGCTACGCAAAGATTCTTACTACTGGGCTATTTGCTATAAGGATAATGATAAATTGCTGGGAACTACCTGTTTATGGAATATTTCGCAGGATGATACAATAGCGGAAATGGGCTACGAACTTCATCCCGATTATCAAGGCAAAGGCATTATGCAGGAAGCTGTAGCGACCGTTATAAATTTTGCATTTAATACACTGAACTTCTCCATAATTACAGCGGTAACATTGCCCGAAAATATTTCCTCCATTAAATTATTGGCCAAACAAGGATTTATTTTAGATAAAGATTTTGCTTTTGTAGCAAACGAAGATTTAAATGGTTGTGTAGGCTATTATCTGAAGAATAAATTATTGTAAATAAATTCAATAGTTTTGTATCCTGATGCATTGCACAAGAATTAAATTTTAAATTATGAAACAAGCTATTACCTGGGCTATCATTGTTGGCTTATTTGTGTTGCCATTCTTCTTTTATAAATGGCTGTTGGGAAGAAAGAAAAGACCGGAAGGGGTGAACAATACCTATGCTATGTTTCTATCGGTAATTACAGGCATTATTATCATTTCTATCAGCTTGTTTATCATGGTTCATACTGGGAAGAGGTAGTTGTGATATTTTCAATAAAGGTTTCTATTTTGAAAATATAGTTTAATATTTATTATGTACGTCTTAATTATAATTCTCACAATCACTTTATTTTTATTCTTAAGCGTTGTTGTAATAAAAAAGGTACAGGTAAATAAAATTAATGTTGGTCTTGGGTTACTTTGTTTAACTTTAATAATAGTAATATTAATTGTTACGCTTTTAGTTTTGAATGGATTACATAACATGCATTAATAGTCAGTATTAGTTTATTCAGTATTACTCAATTGAAATTATTATTATAAAATCTATGATAGCAACTTTATTTATTGTTATCCTATTACTATTTTATTCTTTATTATATTATTTCTGGAGATGGGTAGGGAAAGAAAAGAATGATACTAATATTGGATTTAGCTTTAATGCTGCCTTATTAGCATTTATTACCGGTACAGTAATACTTCTTTTCTTTTTAATAATAATTTTAAGTGAATGGGCATGTTAATCACCACTTACTTAAATTAATCAGTAATATTTATTTTATTTTTTCCAAAGGTATATTATCCACTTAATCGTCTAAATTGCATCAATAACAATAATTAGACCATTATGTGGAAGAAAATTCTATGCTTGTCGGTATTTGTTTATACAATTAATTGTGTAAATGCCCAATACAATACTATGTGGATACCCGATACTTTATCGGGGACTACTTTTAACCTGAATATAAAGGACACTTTTGCGCAGATTTTACCTACAGGTAATCAAACTATTACCGGAGGAATTAATGGTAAGTTCTGGGGACCAACGCTTATCATCAATAAGGGTGATTCTGTTCACATGAATGTACATAATTACCTTAACGATTCTACTACTTTACATTGGCATGGTATGCACCTTCCGGCTGTGATGGATGGTGGCCCGCATCAGGTAATTCCTGCAGGTACTATCTGGAAACCTTACTGGAAAGTAACCAACGATGCTACTACACTTTGGTATCATCCCCATTTGCACATGATGACAGAAGCGCAAATTACTAAGGGGATAGGTGGAATGATAATTGTAAGGGATAGTGTTGAGTCTGCATTGGCATTGCCAAGAACGTATGGCGTGGATGACATACCTATTGTACTATCGGATAGGAAATTTAGTTCCAATCAATTTTCTGTAGCGCCTTATGGCGATAGTATGATGACCAATATGACGCTTAGGGCGCAGTATACTGTTCCTGCACAGGTGGTGCGTTTAAGAATATTAAATGGTGCGGTAGAACGTTCTTACAATTTAGGCTTTAGTGACGGTAGAAAGTTCTATGTAATTGGCTCTGATGGTGGCTTATTGAGTAAACCAGATTCTTCTCTTACACGATACCTTATTCATGCTGGAGAAAGAGTAGAAATTTTAATAAACTGTACTGGTCAAAGCGGTACTTCGTTTGATATTAAAGCATACAACTCTACACTGGCACAAACAGTTGCTGGTGGAGACTTTTTCCCGAATGGACCATTCGCTAATTATCTTGCTAAAAAGGACTTCAACGTATTGCATGTGGTAGTGGGCGCGCAAACCAGTAATCCAATTACTAAAATACCAGCAGTGTTAAGAACTGTAACCCCATTATCTTCTTCAAGTGCAAACATTACCAGAGCACTCACCATTATTGATACTACTATTTCGGGCGTAACGGGTGCAGCATTTGTGTTGAACCATAAAGTATTTGATATTAATTACAACAACTATACTGTGCCTTTAAATAATACGGAAATATGGCAGATAACCAGTACTTCCAACTTCGGACATCCATTTCATATTCACGATGTAGAGTTTAATATCTTATCGGTAGGAGGGGTGGCACCGGTTGCTTCGCAGGCAGGATGGAAAGATGTAGTTTTTGTTCCCAGTAAATCTACTGTAAAGTTTATTGCAAAGTTTGATGATTACGCCGATTCATTGCATCCGTTTATGTTCCACTGTCATATAGCCTTGCACGAAGATGAAGGAATGATGGGGCAGTTTATTGTGAAAAATACAGCCTCTTTACCGTTGAACCTGTTGAGTTTTACGGCGATAGCCGAGCAGAATAAATCGATGCTGAACTGGATTACTTCTAATCAGATTAATACCAGCATGTTTGTGGTGGAAAGAAGTAGCAATGCTGCAGAATGGATTAGTTTGCATAGTATTAATACTGGTAATACGGTAAAAGAAACTGCCTATAATTTTGAAGATGCAGCTCCCCTTGATGGTATAAATTATTATCGCATTAAATTCATGGATAAAGATGGTACTATCACTTATTCTAAAGTAGAAATGGTAGAGTTTGGAACCAACAATTTTGCTTTCGAAATTTATCCTAATCCAGCTAAGGAAAAAATATTCCTGAAGTTCAAAGATCCTGCGGTTGAATTATATTATTTAAGAATGGTAAACGCAACAGGAAGATCCATTTATATGCTTCCAAAACCACAATTACAAAATGGATTGGATGTTAGCAAATTATCAAAAGGAATTTACTACTTACAGGTAACGGATAATAAGACGAAGAAAACGGTTACACAGAAATTTGTAAAGGAGTAATTAAGTAAATGTATAAACTTGATTTTTTAAAATCATCTATTATGAATAAGAAAGTATTGACTGTTGTTTTTATACTGATTTTTATAGCTGCAACTGGCTATATAAATATTGGTCATAAAGTAATTAAAGACTTCTCTTTACAAAATGTAGATGGTGCTATATTTTCTTTAAAAGAACATGCTGAAGCAAAGGGATTTATGGTAGTATTTACCTGCAATCATTGTCCCTTTGCTAAATTATATCCTGCAAGATTGAATGCATTGAATACAAAATATAAATCACTTGGTGTTCCATTGATTGCTGTTAATTCAATGGATACATTAGTGTACGAAGAAGAGAGCTTTGCGCAGATGCAGGATAAGGCGAAAGAAGAACATTTTAATTTTCCTTACTTATATGATGCTATGCAGACAGTAGGGAAGGCTTTCAACGCAGAACATACACCACAGGCATACGTAATTTGGAAAGAAAATAATCAATGGGTAATTAAATATAGTGGAGCAATTGACGACAATGGCGAACACCCCGAACTGGCTACTTCTTTTATAGCAAATGCGGTAGATGATTTACTGCAAAACAGAGCAGTGGCAAAACCTGTTACAGAATCTTTTGGCTGCAGAATAATATATAGGAAGTAAAAGGTATAATTGGTTTTATAATATAGTTGACAGTTCATCTGTTACCATCTCTTCAACTGAGTTGGTTTAAATATATAACCCGGAGTAATAATATCAGCCTCATCATCTGTTTCGTACCAAGGTGACAGTTGATTATTCATTGGATTTATTACAACATGTATACTTTGCGCAGGCATATAACCCTGTGCCAATAGGTATATACGTTGATGACTCTTTTTATTTTCTGCTACATCCATTACTATCATTGCATGTCCGGGACTACCACCTTTTACCAGTACATCTCCTATAGCAATATTGGTTATATCCTTCTTTGATTTCAGGCTTTCGCTAAGGTTATAAGTGCCACAGTTTTCGTATACTGTTTCCATGAATTGGTTGAATACTGTTTGAACATCTGTTGTAGATCTTTTAGGTAAATATTCATTGAACCTATAAGTATTATTGGCCGATTTAAATACTATCTTATCGTACTCGTTTCTATTAAAGTAATAACCTGCTCTTATCCTCATTATTGCATCGGCACACTGCATTAAATTTCTGTTACCTATGTTAATATCGAGTACAGCATATTGCAGACTCTGATTCATTTTTTTAGAACCATCGTAATAATAAATAGTCTTATCGTTTTTAAGTTTAAAATGCTGCAGGTAGTATTCAAAACTATTACTGTCCGTTACCAGTCTTTTGAATCCTTGTGGTAAAGGAATATCAATAATAGAACTGGGTTTAATAATAAGTGCATTCGAAGCTGTAGACTTGTTGTTACTGTCTGCATTATTACAGGCTATGCATAGCGCAACGAT
>CAIVPM010000265.1 GCA_903907815.1 uncultured Chitinophagaceae bacterium
CGATATCGAAGAAGTAAAACCTTCTAAGAAAGGCGGATCAAAAAAAGGTAAAGTCGAAGAAGACGAAGATGACGACAGTGATGTAGAAGAAACAGAAGACGACTGGAACAAAGCTGAAGAAGATGAAGAATGGGATCCAGACTTTGATGAGTTTGACATTCCAAAGTCGAAAGAAAAGAAAACTTCTACTGGCGGAAAGAAAGCCGCAGAAGAAGAAGATTTTAAAATTGACGAAGACTTCAAAGAGTTCGATCTTTTTGATGACAATGATGACTTCAATGACGATGATGATGATTTTTAATTCACATATATACATGTGAACATAAAATCATTTTTATTACAACAGAATAGCGCATTATTTAAAGAACAGATGCTTAACTGGTCTAAACAGTTTAGCATCTGTTCTCTGTTTGATACACAGCAATACCAACACTCTTATCAGTCTATTGATTGTTTAATGGCTGTTGGAGTTGTTGATAGTCTTGTTTTAGATAAAGTAGATTATGCTACTTTGAAATCATTCGTCTCTTTAAAAAAGAGGTGGATTTTCGGACATATTTCTTTCGAATTTCAAGACCTGATTTCAAATGTTGATACTGCTAAAAAAGACAGTATCGGTTTTCCATTATTACATCTGTTCGAGCCTGCAATAACGATACGGATATTGAATGATTCTGTAGAAATTTCCTCTTCTACAATGTCTCCTGAATTAATATTTAGCGAGATTAACAATATTGCAATAGGTTCGTCTCATCAACCTACCAGATCTTTAGTTTCTACTACTTCAAAAGAGGAATATTTATCTATCATAAATACCCTACTCGATCATATCCTTAAAGGGGATTGTTATGAGATAAATTTCTGTCAGGAATTCCATTGTACATCTGCAGATTTTTCTCCTTATTCTACGTATCAAAAGCTGGCAGCAGTATCGCCCACTCCATTCTCCTGTTTTTATAAAATGGAGGATAAATACCTGATGTGCGCCAGCCCGGAAAGGTTCTTAAAGAAGACCGGTAAGCAAATTATTGCTCAACCAATTAAGGGTACAATTGCCAGAGATTTATTGGATGCTAAAAAAGACAATCAATTTAAAAAGGAACTATTTCTGAGCGAAAAAGATCGCTCAGAAAATGTAATGATTGTCGATTTAATGCGGAATGATCTTAGTAGAATTGCCAAAGAAGGAACCGTGGAGGTAAAAGAATTATTTGGCATTTATACTTTCCCACATGTTCATCAGATGATTTCGACTATCGAAGGAGAACTGGAAGAAGGATTAGATTTCTCCGATATACTTAAAGCTACTTTTCCAATGGGTTCTATGACTGGTGCACCTAAAAAAAGAGTGATGGAACTAATCCATAAATATGAGCCTATTAAAAGGGGACTTTATTCTGGAACTGTGGGGTATATTACCCCTGATGGCGACTTCGATTTCAATGTTGTTATTCGCAGCATCCTGCATAATGAGACCAATAAAGAGGTCTCTTATCAGGTAGGTAGTGGTATAACTTTTTATAGTAATGCTGAAAAAGAGTACGAAGAATGTCTGTTAAAGGCCATTGGAATGCAGAAAGCACTATCCTAAACAAGTTAAATTATACATAAAATATCCCCATTATATATAATCCTTGCTTATTCCGAGGAATTAATACACCTTTGCGAACATTATTTTAAAATAACTAATTTATATTATATTAACTAAATGGGACTATTCAGTTTTTTCACTCAAGAAATAGCAATGGACTTGGGTACTGCAAATACACTCATTATTCACGACGATGAGATTGTAGTAAACGAACCAAGTATCGTTGCGCTTAATCGAAATAACCCTAAAGAGGTTTTGGCCGTAGGAAAAAAGGCTTTACTGATGCACGAGAAAACGCACGAAAGCATCAGAACAGTAAGACCATTGAAAGATGGTGTTATTGCCGATTTCAATGCTGCCGAGCTAATGATCAGGGAATTAATAAAACTGGTTTACCCTAAAAAACCACTTTTCCCACCCAGCTGGAGAATGGTTATCTGTATTCCATCTTCTATTACTGAAGTTGAAAAACGTGCCGTAAGAGATAGTGCTGAACAAGCAGGTGCAAAAGAAGTATACATGATTCACGAACCTATGGCCGCTGCTTTGGGTATTGGTATTGATGTTGAAGAACCTGTTGGTAACATGATTATTGATATAGGTGGTGGTACTACCGGTATTACTGTGATAGCCTTAGCAGGTATTGTATGCGACCAGAGTATCAGAATTGCTGGTGACGAATTCACCGCAGATATCATGGAAGCATTAAGACGCTATCATAGCTTATTAATTGGAGAGCGAACAGCAGAGCAAATTAAAATTAATGTAGGTGCTGCTATGAAGGATCTAGATAATCCACCAGATGATATTCCTGTAAACGGAAGAGATCTTGTAACAGGTATTCCAAAACAAATTATTATCAGCTATCAGGAAATAGCCGAAGCTTTAGATAAAAGCATCTTCAAAATCGAAGAGGCTATATTAAAAGCATTAGAAACTACCCCTCCTGAGTTGGCTTCTGATATTTATAAAAGAGGCCTTTACCTTACCGGTGGAGGTGCCTTACTGAGAGGTTTGGATAAGCGTTTAAGCCAGAAGATAAAACTACCTGTTCATGTGGCAGAAGATCCACTGAAGAGTGTAGTAAGAGGTACTGGACTTGCTTTAAAGAATTATCTCAAGTATCCTTTCATAATGAAATAATTTTCTAACTATAATAGTAAAATTCCAAATCACTCATCACTGAAGATTTGGAATTTTATTATCGCTTATTTCGCTCTGTGAAGAACATATTTATTTTTATTCGGATATATTTCAACTTCATCAGTTTTGTTGCCCTACAAATCTGCTGTATCCTGATATTGAATAAATACAGCAAAACACATGAGGTTTACTTTGCCGGCATCACTAACGAAATGGTAGGAAAAGTAAATAAAAAGTATGATAATGTATATTCCTATCTTAATCTTCAACAGATTAATAATCAACTGGCTCAGGAGAATGCCCGACTGAGAGATAGCTTAAAAAGCAGTAGTATTTTTGTTTCTAACAAAGTAGATTCTACTTCTACATTCAAACCCGATTCAGCATCTCTTCCCATCAGAAAATATAGTTACTTATATGCCAGAGTGGTAGGTAATTATGTATCCTCTCCAATTAATATGCTTACGCTGGAACGAGGCCGTTTACAAGGGGTAGAAAAGGATATGGCAGTGGTTGGTCCACAGGGTATTGTTGGAGAAGTAGTAGAGGTAAGTGACAACTTCTGTAGAGTAAAAAGTTTACTACACCGCAAAAGCAGTGTAAGTGCAATGCTTAAGCGAGATAAAAATGCAGGAAACATAGAGTGGGATGGCGTAAACCCTTCTTATGTTTTAATGAAGAACATTCCAAAAAGCGCTAAAATATTTAAAGGAGATACTGTTGTTACCAGTACCTATTCTAACTATCCACCAAATGTGATGGTAGGAACAATTGAAGCTATCAGAAAAGATAACTCCTCCAATTTCTTTACTTTAAAATTGAAAACAGCTACCAACTTTTTTAATCTGCAATTTGTTTATGTGGTAAAAAATTATCGTTATAACGAACAACATATGCTCGAAGAAAGTAAACTAAAACTGAATGACTAATATTGTTAAATACATATTTCGTTTCATCTTGTTTGTACTGGTACAGGAATTCATTCTTGACAAGGTACCACCTGTTAACCAATATGTAGTTCCTTACCTTTATTTTTTATTCATTCTCTGGTTACCATTTTCTATAAACAGATTTGCATTAATGCTGATTGGCTTTATTACCGGCATATCTATCGATTATTTTAGTGGCACACCTGGCTTACACGCAGCACCATGTGTTTTAATAGCATACCTAAGACCATTTATATTAAACCTTTTAATACCTCAGGAAACTACCGAACAAAGCTATGTAGAGCCATCTATTCAAAGCATGGGACTAGGCGCTTATTCATTTTACATAATTCTGTTTACCTTCCTGCACCATGCTTACCTAATATTTATAGAATGGTTGCAGTTTGGCAATCTTCGCTACTTCTTTACCAAAGTAGGAGTAACCACACTGTTGAGTATTGTATTGATTTCAGCTACAGAAATTATGTTCTATCGTAAGGCTAAATACAGAACAAATACTGCATAATACAGGGAGATAGGAGACAAAATATAGGAGTCAGGAGAATACTGGAACAAGTGATACCTATTTTGTAATATTAAGCCATCTATAATCCATTACTTATATATTGCTTTCTTTACATAATAATGCTGTATTCATTCAACATTTAAAATTAAACATTCAAAATAAATATATTAATCCATTCCTCCACCAATTTCTTTTAAAGCCTCTCCAATCAACCCCGATTCAAATCCTCTTCCAATAAGGTACTGATAAATTTTAGCCGTCTTTTTCCTCGAATCTCTTTCCTTCTTCAGGCTATCCATTTTATTGATTGCCTCTTTTTTTAATAGCGCCAGATAGTCATCCTCGTCTATCGCTTTCAAGCCCGATTTAATATTATATGCACTTACTTTTTTAGCTTTCAGCTGATACTCTATTTTCTTCCGCCCCCACTTATTAAACTTAAATTTATCATTCACAAACGACCTTGCAAACCGTTCTTCATTCAGGTAATTGTCTTCAATCAGCTGGGTTACAAGCTGATCTACTTCCGACTTGTGCAAACCAAAACTATATAGCTTATCTGTCACCTCTGCATGACACCTTTCCTGATACGCACAATAATGCTGAATCTTGGGGAGCGCCTGTCCAGGAGTATAGCTTTTATTTTTATTATCCATTGGTAAGTCAACAAATCTAAGTATTTAGAAACAATAAATCCATTCAACAATTATCAAATTATCCGATTATCTAATTATCAAATTGGCACTTTTTACCCATTTCTGTAAATATTGTATCATAATTAAACATTTTACAGTACGTTTGTCACGACCTTAAATTTGGGTTCTCCAATAGAATCTAGGTTAAAATATAAAATTGTATTATGAAGTTTATAGTGTCATCGTCTTCTTTATTGAAGCATTTACAGCAGATTAATGGTGTGGTTGCTGCTAACACGGTTCTGCCAATCCTGGAAGATTTCTTATTCGAAATCCAGGACAAAAAGTTAAGTATTGTTGCTACCGATCTCGAAACGGTTATGAGAGTGCAACTTAGTGTAGAAAGCGAGGCTAGTGGAAGAGTTTGTATTCCAGCTAAAATCCTCATCGAGTCGCTAAAGAATATTGCCGATCAGCCGCTTACTTTTAGCATCGATGCTAATTATGGTATCGAAATTACTTCCGATAATGGTAAGTATAAAATCATGGGCGAAAATCCGGATAACTTCCCTAAGGAGCCATCTGTTGATGATACCAACAGCTTTACTATCAAAAGTTCTGCCTTGGTTACCGCTATCAATAAAACATTGTTTGCAGTAAGCAACGACGATCTTAGACCAGCCATGAATGGGGTGTTCTTCGAATTGGGAAAAGATAGTATTCAGTTTGTAGCTACCGATGCTCACAAACTCGTTCGTTATAAAAGAACTGATGTTAAGCCAGGTTCTACCGAATCTTTCATTGTTCCTAAAAAGCCTTTAACCCTGTTAAAGAACGCTTTACCGGATAATGATGATGTGTTGACTATCAATTACAATAGCAATCACTTCTTTGTTATTCAGGATGAAGTACAGTTGTCCTGTCGTTTAATCGATGCTCGTTTCCCTGATTATCGTGTGGTAATACCTGCCAATAATCCATTTAAATTAATGGTTAGCAAAATCGATTTCCAGAATGCTTTAAAACGTGTAAGCGTATTCTCCAACAAGAGTACCAATCAGGTGGTATTAAGTATTACCGGCAACGAATTGCAATTGGCCGCTCAGGACGTAGATTTCAGCTTCGAAGGTACCGAGCGTATGGCATGTCAGTTTGATGGAGATGATATGCAGATAGCCTTCAATGCACGCTTTATGATAGAGATGCTGAATGCTGCCGATACTACCGAAGTTAATGTAGAACTTTCTACTCCTACCAAAGCAGGTTTAATAAAACCTTCCGAGCAAGGTGAAGGTGAAGATTTACTAATGCTGGTAATGCCGCTGATGATTAATAATTAAGAATTAAAATCAAAAGTATACACAAGAGGTTAACCGAAAGGTTGACCTCTTTTTTTTGTAAATCATTATCAATTATCCATCATCAATTGTCAATTATTTTGGGCGTTCCGCAAGCGGCCGTTCCAGCCTTTCCTATCTTTTGCTACCACTTGCATCACCA
>CAIVPM010000266.1 GCA_903907815.1 uncultured Chitinophagaceae bacterium
GTTATAGATGGGGTAAGGAAATTTAAAACAATATCTTGTCCATATTTCAAGAGTACGCATTATTGTTCTCATTTAAAAATAGTTGATGAATGGCTTCCAGAGGTTAAGGCTTGTAACATCAGGCAGTACTACAAGTTTTTTAAATATTAAAAATAATAGATTAAAGAAAGGTTATGAGCATTGTGGCATTTTGTGGCATGAAGAGATTTGATGAGAGTTGGTTTTGGGCAAGCGAAGCTGAAAAGGACGCATTTTTGGAGATTAAAGAAAACCTTACAGCATTTATCGAGACTAAGAAAGAAGGATTACATTTAGGGATATTTGGCGAACAATTATTAGAACCAGTAATTGCAGAACAAGTATTAGTATTGATAGGTAAACAAGAAAAAGTTGGGTATTTAATAGGTGCGATAGAAGACGGTATGCTAGATAGTTATTTTGCTGAAATAATTAAGGATATGCTAAGTTATATTGAAGACTTAGAAGATATTGAAGTATATGAAAAAAAAGAGTCAGGATGGAAGGGTATTTATATAAATGATACAAACAGAATAAGTTATAGGGCAGCATCGGACATTGTTTATCATACAATTCAAGCTAAATATTATCAGATGCTATTTCAGTTATTTCCAATTATGCAAGATTATGAATCTTTAATTAGTTAGTAATTTCAGAAATACTTATATATTTGCACCGAAAGGTTGGGAAATTATACGATTGGAAGGTTTATCCCTTACGAGATTTCTCAACCTTTTTTTATTTACTGTATTCTCACCTTATAAACTCCAGTATTATTCCTTGAAATATTACTGATATTGAATCCACCACCTCCAGCTACTTCAATTAAATTAAATATTTTCCAGTCTTTAGGAACAGCAGGAAAAATCAATGTAAATTTTATGAAGTCTCCTAATTTTTTAAGGTAAACTTTTTGAGGAGCAAGCGGCACTCCAATTGCGTTAAGCATTTGCAGTTTATCGCTTGATGCACTACTTGTTAAATAAGTTGTTTTATGAATATTTATCCACCAACCAGATCTAAACTTTGGCGAAGCGTAATAAATGCAATGAAGGTATGTAAAGCCTTCTTCTTCTGTTGATTCCAGAAGATCTTCTGAAATTTCAATGCTGACATATTTATCGGTATCAAATTGTATCATCGTATTCTATTTCTATTTCAATCAAAATTTTCATATCATGGTGATGTCTAAGATTAGCGCAATGCACCATAAAGTAAGTAGCTGTATTAATTTCAATTCCTTTTGCGTTTAATACAGAGCCAATATCTACCCATTGGTAGGTAGTAAGAAATTGGTTCATTTTAGCAACTACATTCACACTATCGGTATCATTACCTAAAGAGAAAGTTACATTTGGTTCTTCTTCGTTTAAATAAGGGGAATCAAAGGCTTTATTCAGTTGTACGTTTACTATACTAATATTACTAAATACAGGAGGCAGAACAACACTAAACATTCTATCCTCAGAAGTTAGTTTGAATAAGTAATATTTACCAATTGGGTGTGCATCTCTTAATCTATGACCTTGCATATAATTTTCGTTCTTTGAACCAAATGTAGTCATAAATACAAAATACCTCTAAATTTGTTTATCATTACTATTATTCATGTATGGCTAAAAGGGGGGACTGTTTAAAAATCAATTTTGACGAATATATTGAGAAGATAAATTCGTTACCAGCTAGACAAATAAGTAAGCTAGATGTAATACTATCCGACTTAGAAGATTATACTTATGATGCCTACGAATATATAATTGAACCTCCTAAAATAACTCCTAAAAAATCAAAAAGTATTATAGAAGATTTAAAGGCATTATTATTAAACGTAAATGCCATAATGGACGTATTATGTGAGTTAAATCACGAAAGCGAATACATGGATAGAACTAAAGACTTTTTAGGTACTATGGAAGATGAAATTCCCGGACTTATAGAAAGTATTAGTTAGACTTAATTATATCAATTTCTTCTGGGGTTAATTCATAAAGTTGGTAAACTATATTATCTATTTTAGTTTCAATTATCTCAATTTCATTTTTAATTACAAGTAAATTATTCTTTTCTTCATTGAAAAATTCTATCCATCTTGATTCTTCTGAAAGACTTAATTCTATTTTATTAATTTTTAGTTCTTTAATAAAACTTTTTGCATCTAAATCATGCCAACTAATTAGTGAGTTAGAAATTTTAATCTTATCAAATTTCGTAATTAATAATCTATTAAACCTTTCTACTTCTTTCGTAAATAAATTAGCCTTAACAGATATTTCATTAGCATAATTCGTTAAGATTGTAGAATAGTTTTTTGTAATTTCTGGTAATGGGAATGTTCCGAGATTATCTAAACTTATTTTTGCAAAAACTTTACCTTTTATATCATGTAATAATCTATAAATTATTGTTGCTGTTTTTGAATTCAATATAGCTAATAAAGCCTCAAGAGTATAACCGTCTTTTAAAAAATATATCCCATGCACAAGCGTATCGAAATAATAATTACTTTCATCAATACAACCAATTAGTGAATCGCCTGTTTTTCTAATTACTATCTTTTTATTTTCAAATAAATCTGGAGTACGTAAAGCAAAATCAATTTTACTTTGTTTATTCATACCTTCTTTTGATTTTATATCTTCTATCGAAAGACTTGTTGCTATTAATGGGTCATAGTTAATATATTGACCAGACCAATTAATTCTATACTTTGATATATCTCGCCCCCATATTATTGGTTTGTGATTTTCGTCTCTTCTTTTATCGGAAATCAATATGTGTTTTATATTTCCCGGATTAAGCCCGTTTTTAAGAGAATAAAAATCTTTAATCTGTTTATGTTTATTTAATTTTTCTACAATCAATTGAGAACTAGAAGATACAACCGATATTTCACAATTAGGTATTTTTAAAAAGAAATCTTGTGGCAAATGATTTTCTGTAAGTCCTGAATTTGAAGTGAAGTTTTCAATCTTTTCTGCGACAGATAATCGAACAACATTTTTAGTATTAGGGCTTTTAGTAATATTAAATTTTAAAAGTAAACTGCCACCTACTTCTGCATCTTCAAAAACCTTCTCAGTAATTGTAAAAATTTCTAATAACTCAGTTTTTAAAATCAACTCTTTTCTAATTGCTTCATAATAAGAGTTAAATAATAGAGATTTAGGAATTATGAAGTGAATTGTACCCCTTGTAAATATTTGTAACATTCTTTCTATAAAGAGTATATACAAATTAGTCTTATAACTAGTTAATGGGAAAGCAGTATTGAAATGTTCTTGAGATTTATTGTCTATAAAAATACCGTAAGGAGGGTTCCCAATTACTATATCAAACCCTCCTTTAGCAAAAATATCTGGAAATTCATTTTGCCAATTAAATGCTTTTTCTCCAGCAATTAATGGGTCGTCAATTAAGGAGTTTCCACATTTAATATTATTATTTAGAGTAGTCAACTTCCTGCCTTTTTGGGCAGTTCTAAGCCATAGAGAAAGTTTAGCAATTTCTACGCTCTCATCATTCAAATCAACTCCATATAAATTATTTTCTAATATACTATTTTCAATATCAGATAGTAATATATTTTCGCCTAATACTGTTGATTGTAATTCATCTATCAACTTATGCTCGTTAATTAAAAATTTTAAAGCTTGATTTAAGAAAGCCCCAGAGCCACAAGCTGGGTCGCAAATGGTTAAATCTAATAGCCAATTTCTGTAGGTATTTAACTTTTGTACTAATTCCTTTCTTTTATTCTTACGCTTTTCAAAAGCAAAATCCTCGTCATTAATCAATAATTCTTTTTTCTTATTATTACACAATAAACCTAGTGTGCTATCTACAATGTATTTTGTAATGTAAGTTGGAGTATAAAATACACCGTCTTTTTTTCTCTTTGTTTTACTTTTATCAATAACTGTATCCTCTAATTTTGATTGAACTTCTTCAATCTCATTAAGGCTATGTTCAAAAATATGCCCTAGTATATTTACATCAACATCAGTAGTGTAATTATAGTCACTTAACTTTAATGTATGATATTTTAATATTTCATCGTCAATTTTAATGGTATCTAATACTTCGTCTAATTCAAAAAGCCCACCATTATATGCAAATACTTTATAATCATTATTGTTGTCATACCCTTTGTCTAAATGGGTGAATTTTTTCTTAAAGTCATCGTATAGAGGTGCATAATAATCATCCTCTTTTCTACTCTCCCATTTAATAATTCCATTTCGTATGAAATTTCCAGGAATAAGCGAACTATCTTCTGCAAAAAATATAAACAAAAACCTATCTAATAATTTTTGAGTTTTACGATACAATAAGAGTGTATCATATTGAGGATTTAGTGAAACTATATTTTCAAAAATAGCTTTCTTAAATGCTGAATAATCGCTATAAAGAATTTTTGTTATATCAACCTCGTGTGTGATTGATTCTTTTTTTATTTTTTGAGGTAGGTTAGAGAAAATATTATCCTTATGTAAGCATAAATATAGAAGTTTAAATTCTTCAATATTTAGTGTAAAGAGATTGAAGTCTACATGGTCGCCAGTATAACTTATATAGAATCTAAGTTTTTCATAATTAGAAGTAATTACATATTCGCAATCCTTATGATTATTTTTGTATTGAAATGCTTGATTTTCAATATCATCTAGGTTAGGAGTATTGGTGGCTTTTAATTCGATTACTGCAATAGTTTTACCATCTTTTATTATTGCTCCGTCAGCTCTTTTGTTATTATTTTCATTTTTATATTCAGCAGTTAAATTAGAGTTATCGTTTGGGTATAAACTATATCCTAAAACATCGACAAATAAATTTATAAGAAACCCTTGTTGATATTGATTTTCTCTAGCATCTTTAATGTTTTTCTGCCTTTCTGTGTTATGAAAGTGAGATTTGAATATAGCCCATGATTTATTGATTAAAATAGGATCGAGACTTTGAATGTATTTTTGTTGAACTGAGTGTTGAAATAAAGCCATGAAGGAAAAATGTTTGTTTTAATTAATGCAAAACCCTGAACAACAAAAATAACTTTCTTAATGTATAAAACCTTAAATACTAAAATTATCATCATAAATACTGTATATGACTTATTTTTATACTGTCTAAAAAAGAACATATATGGATACGGAAGCTATATCATTAAAGCCGTTAGTAGAGTTAAGGGTAATAAATTCAGCATTAGAGGCAGAGTTAAGGTCTTTAAGTAAAGCCCCTATAGAGAATGCTGAATTAATGGATGAAAAAGAAGCAGAGTGGTTATTTGTACAAATGAAGATATACGAAAAGGAGTTTGATAATTACACAACTAAGTATCAAGTAATTCCTTATGAAACAGCTTGTAATTTAGGCGATACAACTATATTATCTTCTATGCCTAATAATGGGGACGAATTAGAAGATAGTAAGACTTATATGCAACAAATAGTACAATGTGTATCATATATAAATCAACTAAAAAGAGTATACCAAAAAGTACCTTCTTGCATTGATTTTTATATCCTTGAAAATGAGCATGATTTAGGAAACTATTTAACAGCAGGAATAGTACTAAATGACAATAGTGAAGAATCCGCTTATGATTATATTGATGAGTTAGAAAATGGTTTTGATGAATGGGATGAAATATCTTTAGGGGAATTAATGAGGTATAAGTACTTTGAGTGGTAATCCATTCAACTAGGTGTCAACTAGAGTGAAACAAGTTAAAAAGTAGCGTGATTTGTATTTTTACGCAACAGTTGCGTAAATAAATGTGTAAAATACATCACTGGTATTACTAGTATTACTATATTTGCATCAACATAGTCTGCCACTCCTCTGTTGTAAAATAAGAGCAAATTTGGCAGGCTCTTCTTTTTTATATGGCTACATACAAACAGAAAGCATTAGATATTAATGAACAAGTTGCTTTCTTAATAAGCAAAGGGTTATTGGTGTCAGATGAACCACAAGCGAAACAATGGCTTTCTCATATAAGTTTTTATAGGCTAAAACATTATACTTATACTTTTAGGGACATAAATAATGGACATAACTTTAATGCAGCTACAACATTTGAACAAATAATAGACTTATATTTTTTTGATAGGGAACTAAGAATGGTAATTTTTGATGCCATTGAAACAATAGAGGTTGCGTTTAAGACATTATTATCTAATAATATGAGTTGCAAATATGGTTCACATTGGTATGAAGACCGTTCATATTTCTACGATTCTTTTGACCACAAAATATATATAGACAAAATTACAGATGAATTTACTCAACAAGAAGAACAATCTGTAATTGCATATAGTCAAACTTACGATACTCCTAAATTGCCTCCATCTTGGATGGTATTTGAATTTACAACTTTCGGGACTATTTCTAAGATGTTTGAAAGCATAAAAGATAATGAAATAAAGAGCAGTATATGTACCCATTTTTCATTACCACATAATATATTATCTAACTGGCTACATAGTTTAACTCACATAAGAAATCGTTGCGCTCATCATAGTAGATTAATATATAGGTCTATTAAAACTATCCAGTTTCCATCTAGGGAAAAATATAAATTCTTAAAAGAAGCCGATATTTTAGATACAAATCATATTTACTGCCTACTTTGTTCTATGCAGTTTTTAATAAAAAAAATAAACCCAGATTCTAGCTTTAAAACTTCTTTATTAAAACTAATCGATAAAAATAAGGGAATTGATTATTCTAAAATAGGCTTTACCCCTAACTGGAAAGATGAAACTCTTTGGAAATAAAAAAGATACTATATTGACACCTACTAATTATCGCTAAAATATTATTTATTAAATAGGGTGACACTAAAAGGCATTTAATCTACAAAGATTAGATGCCTTTTTTGTATTGCGAAATTAATCAATTAATCAAAGTATAACTTAATCTTAGACTTGAAAAATTACATTTGTAGTGCAAATAAGCACTGATTTTTCGGTTTTTCTGTGATTATCGGGATAGGTGCGTTAATATTCTATATTTCAGTAATTGTCTTATCAAGTTAATACTTTTAGTATTCTTTATTAATTAATCAATTTATTTTATAAAACAAGTTGATAGTTTTAAATTAATAGCCATTATTTAAAATTCCACTTCGACTTTAAATGTTGTCAAATTACTTGCCGCTTATATGCAAATTTATATTATAACTCGTATTTGAAATAAATATATAGAATTCTCCTTAAAGATTGCAAAAAGCCAACAAGGATCTACTTCATTTCTTCTGCGATTAGCTTCTGCATACTTATTATCTCAATCTGCAGTGTTGTTTTCTCTTTCCCCGGTCTTGTTATCTGTTTCTGCATTACTGCGATTGAGTTCTGCAGTGTTATTTTCTCTTATCCCCGTCTTGCGATCTGTTTCTGCAGTGCTGCGATTGTGTTCTGCGGTCTTGTTTTCTCATCCTGCGGTGCTGTTTTCTCTTTCCCCCGTCTTGTAATTGCATTTTGCAGTCTGTCGAACGCTTTCTGCAATTCAAGAACAATATGTACAAATAAGAGAATGAAGTCTTGTAGTATGAAAATTAATAAATACTTACTGTAATATATTCTTAAATTGATAGGTTGTATCGTAGTTCCTTATTAATTGTCTTGCTGAAATCACTGTTCTTATCAACATAAAATAACAAAAACATATGCTGGCTGAATAAATCAAATTTCACAATTGAAAAACGAATACTACGCTACTTCTTTGCCGGTGGCTACTTCCAGCAACAAGTACCAGTCTTCGCGATCGAGCGGTATATTTAAAGCATCTTTGGCCTGTACTATTCTGTCTATCTGTGTACTGCCTACTACCGGAATTGGCTTGCAAGGCAATTGATTTAACCATGCTATTGGTATCTGCGATGGATGGCATTGATACTTCTCTGCCAACAGATTTAAACATTTAAGCAAAGCTTCTTTCCGTGGATGATCGCCTGCAAAAATACCTTGTCCCAATGGTGACCATACCATGATGCCGGTTCCATGTTGCATGGCAAATTCCAGCGTTCCATCCAACAGGGGAGCAGTATGGGTTAGCGAAAGTTCTATCTGATTATAAGACAATTTAATGTGCTGTTGTAAGAACGCAGACTGATGTGGTAAGAAGTTGGAAACCCCAAATTTCAGTACCTTACCCGATTGAAGTAAAGCATCAATAGCACTGGCAACTTCAGCTGCATTCAACAAAGGATCAGGACGATGGATGAGTAAGCAATCGATATAATCGGTGCCAAAATTCTTCAGCGATTGTTCTACAGAACTTACAATATGTTTGGCAGTTGTATTGTACGATTTAATGGTATTCTGTGGTCTGTTTTCGGTTACTAAATTGATACCACATTTGGTAATCAATTGTATGTTTCCTCTAATACCTGGCTGGAGTGCTAAAGCCTTACCAAATTCGGCTTCCGTGGTATAGTGCCCATAGATATCCGCATGGTCGAAAGTGGTAATTCCATGCTCTATACATTGTTGTATGAGAGTAGCATATTCCTGTGAAGAATATTTAGCATCCCAGGTGCCCCATCTCATACAGCCAGCTATAACGGAAGAAGAATTCATATTATTTTATTTTTTATCGTTACAAGATACTGGATTCCAGTTGTCTGTTATAGGAAATAAGCATAGTATATTTGAAACAAGTAACCAGCAACCTGTAACCAAGTATTATTACACCAGAGGTTCCTGCTGACTAAGACAATGCCAGCTACCCAAACCCCAGATAACATCGGTAGAATCTATTCCTACTACCTTTCTATCTTTAAATAAAGAAGATAAAATGGATAAGGCAACCTCATCATTTTTATCTCGGTATGTTGGCACAACAACTGCTGCATTGGATATGTAAAAGTTGGCATAAGAAGCAGGTAGTCTTTGCTCTTCCCAGATAATAGGAGAAGGCATTGGTAGTTCTACAATATTTAATTGTTTGCCATTCAGCAATCTCATTTGTTTTAACTGCTTTAAATTATGTTGAAGCAAGTCGTAGTTTTCATCCTGAGTATTTGTTTCTACTACGGTTACAACGGTATCTTCGTTTACAAAACGAACGGTATCATCTATATGTCCATCGGTATCATCACCTACAATTCCTTCATCTACCCAGAGCACTTGTTTAGCCCCATAATAGTCGTACAGATATTGTTCTATCTGCCCTTGATTAAGATGAGGATTACGGTTAGGATTCAACAGACATGCCGTAGAAGTAAGGATGGTTCCATTGCCATTAAACTCTACCGAACCACCTTCCATTACAATCCCTGGATGAACAACAGGTATGTTTAATTTCTTTGCAATTAAAGTAGGAATAACATCATCCATATCGAAAGGGGGATACTTATTTCCCCAGGCATTATAACCCCAGTCCACAATCATTTTTGGAACATCGCTTCCTGGATTAATCAGAAAAGCGGGGCCATGATCGCGGCACCAGGCATCGTTGGTAGGGTGAAGGTAAAAATGTATACGATCCATATTGGCGCCCACCATTAATAAATGATGTGCAGCAACATTCTGCATTGCAGTATCGAGAACATTTATACAAACATCTTCCCCTTCCGCAACGGTCTTTATAAATGTAGCATAAGGAGTATAAATACTATCTATTTTACCGGGCCAGCTTTCTTCTTTATGCGGCCAGCTAAGCCAGGTAGCTTTATGTGGATGCCATTCGGCAGGAAAAAAATAACCGTTCTGTGATGGTGTCATAATTGCATTTTCAGGGTGCAAATATATACAGCAACGGTTAAGTGGTTTAATGTTTAATTCGTTTAATACTATGATTAATCAAATAGTATTAAACTATACGCGAATTCTCGGGGTTATTTATGTAATTGAATTTAGTTTTCCAGATCACCTGTAAGTTCATTGCTTTCTGCTTTAAGGTAGTTGCATTCGCTCCTTGATATAAGCTGTTAACCGTATCAATAAATACCTGTATCCAGCGATTGAATTCAGTATCACCAAGCTTTTGTTTTTCATTTACCTGAAGGTGAACTGGAAAAGGTCTACCACTATAGCTGCCAGTCTGAAATAAAATGTTCTCCCAGAAGTCGTACATCTTTGGAAGATGTGTATCCCAGTTTACATGCATTACATCATCAAAAATATAGCCTAAAGTTTCGTCTGATTTAACGGTATTGTAAAATGTATCTACTATAATTATTAAGTCTTGTCTGTCTTTAATATCCTCCATGATCATTATTTAATGCAAATGAAAAGAAGCGCATCAATAAAGATTATGATTCATGTCATAATATAGAAATGAAAAGTCATAGCATCGTCAATTATGCTACACCATGTAGTTTACTACGTCTTCTGCCATAAATAAAGTAGATAAATAAACCTATTGCCATCCACATAAAGAAAACCATCCAGCTTTTAGAAGGGATTTCTATCATTAAATATAAACAGCATAGCACACCTATAATTGGAATTACAGAAAGCTGACGAATGAAAGTATATAGAGTAATTACTATAGAAGCAGCTATGAATATGAGGAATAATATTTCCTGATAACCTTCTGTAGTATAGTTACTGGTGGCCGACAATATTCTTTCTCTGAATAAGAATAGCATAGCAATTTCTAAACCAGTGATAATCCATCTGCCATTGATATAAGGGATAGAAAATTTCCCTTCCTGTTTAGCTATTTTAGGCAAGTATAATACGCCACCACAAACTAATACGAACGCAAATAATGTACCAATACTGGTAAGGTCGGTCATTAGTTTATCATCCACAATCAATACTGGAATTCCTACTAATAACCCCGTCATGATAGTAGCAAATGCAGGTGTTTTATATTTAGGATGTACTTTAGCAAAACGCTTAGGTAATAAACCATCCCTACCCATGCTCATCCATATTCTTGGTTGACCAATCTGGAATACCAATAGCACACTTGTAGAGGCTACAACAGCGCTTACCGAGATAATGAAACCTATTTTTGGCATGTGTATTTTTTCAAACACATAAGCTAATGGGTCGGCAACTCCTTCGAACTCCAGATAGTTAACCATACCAGTAATTACCAGGGTAGTAACTACATAAATAACGGTACAAATAAGTAAGGAATAAATCATGCCTCTTGGTAAATCTCTTTGAGGGTTAGAGCATTCTTCGGCAGTAGTTGAGATGGCATCGAAACCAATGTAGGCAAAGAATACAGCGGATACTCCCTTCAGTACGCCATTCATTCCCTTTGGTAAAAAAGGAGTCCAGTTGGAAGTGGTATGATTGGTGAAAATGTACCAGAAGCCAATGATAGCGATGAAGATTAATACTACAATTTTAAGCCCTACCATAAAGTTGGCACTCTTCTTACTTTCACTGATACCAACATAGGCCAGCATAGTAATTAAAGCAACAATTATAAAGGCTGGCAGATTGATGATGAATTTTATGCCCAACACTGTAGGAGCATTTGTATAAACCAGTTTAGATATATCAAGATGTTTAGAAAGCGCTTCTGTATAAGCCATCTTAGCAGTCTGATATCCTATGGTTAACCAGTCGGGCAGCATGATGTGCATGTTCTGCAAAATGTTATTACAGTATGCACTCCAGGAGATGCCCACTACTACATTCCCAATAGAATATTCCAGTATTAAAGCCCATCCTATAATCCAGGCTATTACTTCGCCAAATGTTACATATGAATAAGTATAAGCACTACCCGATACAGGTACTCTGCTGGCAAATTCTGCATAGCAAAGTGCAGTAAAGCCACAAGTAACAGCGGTGATAAGAAATAGAAATATAACTCCGGGACCTCCATCAAAAGCAGCAGTACCTATAGTCGAGAATATTCCTGCACCTATTACAGCAGCTATTCCCATAAAGGTTAAGTCCTTTACCCCCAGTACTTTATTCAGACTGTGCGTGTGAGCATCGCTTAATCCTGCTTCTGCTTCTGCAATAATATTATCGATAGATTTCTTTCGAAATAGAGACATAGTAATTCGTTAAATTAGGACTCAATAATAAGAGGAATAATTGGAACGAACAACAAAAATTTGAATATCAGGAGTTAGGAGATAGGAGGAAGGAGTCAGGAGAATACAATTAATTATGAATTAGTAATTAGTAATTATGAATTAAAACGTACAAACTCTATGCATTATCCATTATCAATTATCCATTTTAAATCATCCATTATCTATTATCTCTCATAAATTCTTTGATAATCATCCACCGTAGTTTCCCAGCTATGATCAATAGACATCATGTGTTGGCGCATCCAGTTTAAATGTGTTTTATCGTTGTACACACTTACAGCCCGGCCAATACTGTAATGTATATCACTTACTGTTGCATTGTTGAATCGTATTCCGAAACCTTCCCAGTCGCCCATGTCGGTAACTGTATCCTGCAAGCCACCTGTACTGCGCACCATTGGTACTGTACCATAGCGCATTGCATACATCTGGTTTAGTCCGCAAGGCTCTACTCTACTTGGCATTAAAAGGAAATCGGCTCCTGCATACATCTTGTGAGCGAGGTTTTCATTATAGCCTAATTCGCAGTGATAATATCCTTTAAACTGATTGTTTATTTCTGTTAGTTTCCACTCCACAGTAGGATCGCCACTGCCTAATATTAAAAAGTTCTGTTTACCAAACTGATTGTATAAAGTAGTAAGTATCGCATCGGGTAATATATCGGCAGCTTTCTCGCCTACCAGTCTGCCAATAAAGATGATTAAAGGAAGATTCTCCGCAAGGCCAAACTTCTGACAGAGTTCTTTTTTATTGAATGCTTTACCTTCCATTTTAGCGGCAGAAAAATGATGGTTTATTCTTGGGTCTGTCGATGGATCCCATACTTCATTATCTATGCCATTCAATATGCCAAAGCACTTGCCTTTTTCATATTCAAATAAAGGTTCCAGACCATTGCAACTGTGCTTTAATTCTCCCAGATAACTGTTGCTAACCGTGGTTACACTATTGCAACATTTTATAGCGCTTGCCATTGGATTAATCTTGTCAGCCCACTCCATTTGTCCTCTTTTCCATTCGTCCCAATGCGGTATTAAAATACTTTTACTAAAGTCCATCCAACCCTGATATTCTCCATTGTGAATAGTGAAAATAGTTTTGATTGATTGAAGCTTATTCTGGAAGGCATAACAGTATTTCATCATGAAGGGTAGGAGCCCGGTATGATGATCGTGACAATGCACAATATCGGGGTTATGTTCCCAGCTATTTAGCCAGGTTGCTATTGCTATTTGAAATGCTATAAAACGATCGCTATCATCGCTGTATCCATATACTTTAGTACGATCGGTAAGGCCATTAATATCTACGAGGTATAAATCGAAACCAAGTTTATTTGTCTTTTCTTTAATGATGGTAAAATTCAGTTGAGAAGGACCAAATTGTATGGTGCCTTTATAGTCTACCACAAATTCGTTATTGTATAGGAAAGGGGTACGATGCATGGGCATTACCACTTTAGCATTATTACCTGCTTTGTTCTGATATTTAGGTAAGGCACCCACCACATCACCTAATCCACCTGCTTTAGCTACCGGGTAACATTCTGCACTTACATGAAGTATTTCCATAATCGTATTGTTGCTTAGTTTGGCTTACAAATATAGGGTCATAAATGTTTAAAAGGATTAAGGTGTTTAAAAAGTTCAAGGTACTTAATACATATATAGCGGATAATATGTTCATTGTGTTTAAAGTTTGCTGCTCAATACTATATAGTTCTTTATTGTACACTTTTGGTATGTTATGTAAGACATTTACATTCCTAGAAAATGATAGAGATATAAGGGACTTGGTAACAGTTTTTCTTCCATCGGTATTAGCAAGTAGGTCATCGGTACACGTCAGTCAAGCATCGGAAATAGTTTTTGTTGAGTCGGTACAAGTTTTTCTTCCATCGGTATAAGCAAGTAGGTCAACGGTACTCGTCAGTCAAGCATCGGAAATGGTTTTTGTTGAGTCGGTACAAGTTTTTCTTCTAACGGTATTAGCAAGTAGGTCATCGGTACTCGTCAGTCATGTATCGGAAATGGTTTTTCTTGTATTGACACAAGTTTTCTTTGAAATGACCGAAATGGATTAGTTAGAAAAAAAATCAACAACATGGTCCCCAATATAAATTAATGGCTGTGAAATGTATATGAACATCTAAACTGAAAGAATGGATAAGTAGTATTTGGTAAAGCCTATTTTAACTTTTAAGTACTCAAAAATTATAACTGAAATCTAATGCCAGCATTCAATAGGAATGGAATAGAATTATATCCTTTTACATCATTAAAAGTATTGTTCAATAAATTCTGTGCATTGGCAAAAACTTTTAATTGCCTGCTGAAGTTATAAGCAGCATTTGAATTTATTAAGAAGATACCATTCATTATATAATCAAAATCACCATTTGCTACATCATAATATTCTCCTGTATATCGGGCTGTTACACCTATTGATAATTTAGAGTCGGTATAATGAATATTCATATTGATAACATGTTTAGGACGTCTGTATAAATAATGGTAGGTAATTATATTATTGTAATTTTCCCTGGCAGGTGTGTAATCTGTTCCTTCGGTATATGTATAATTCGTAGTTAGATTAAAGTATTTATTCATAAGCCAGTCTAACTCATATTGAAATCCAAAAGTTGTTTGTTTATTAAAATTGTCATATCCACTCACGTTGTTATCATAGGTTATCAGATCATCTATTTTATTATAATAAACATTGAATTTCTGTTTTATTGTATGGTGAGAAGTATAAAATCCAAAATGATAATCAGTAGTTTTTTCAGGTACTAATGATGGATTCGAATACCCATAACTATCATATAGTTCATATATGCAAGGAGATTTAAATCCTGTTGCAAAACCTCCAATTAAATGAACGTTTTTTAAGAGATTATAATCTCCACTAATATTATAACAATATTGCATATTATATGCATCATGATGATTTGCACGGGCGATTAAATCAATTGATAAAAGACTATCTTTAGTTGTATAATTTATTCCACCATATAAACCTATAGTATTTACAGTTGGATAGTAACGATTGATCCTTCTTGAAGTATCAGAATAATAACTGAACATATAATCATTTCTATAATCAAACCCTGATAATAAATGTAAGGTAGCAGATAATTTATAACGAAAATCTGCTTTTATTAAATATGATTTACCTGTATACTCCTCCCAGCTGTAACTATCATATTGATAATAATGATGTGCATTTGTAAACTGAAAAGAACCAAGTAACGAAACTTTATTCTTGCGATAGGCTATATTTGTTCCAGTGTTCCAGTATGTTTTAATTAAGTAATAATTAGGAGCATCTATATAGCCTTCAACATCGGTTTCCGTTCTATATCTACTGAACAAACAATATGAATTAATAGATAAATATTTACTGGCATGATATGTAATTCTACTATTCAGAATTGTGCCTTTAAAACCGTCTTTATCATACCCTTGATTTCCTGTAGTGTCCTGTGCTACAGAAAACCCTTCAGTTTTAATATGAGAATAAGATATAGCATAATCCAACTTGTTTTTAGTACCCCAAAGTTGCAATTGAGTATTTTTTGTTTTCTGACTACCCAAACTTTGTAATGCAGTTAAATTAATTAGTTTATTAGTTTCTTTTTTAGCAGTAATTAGATTTATAGCACCGCCAAATGCACCGTTACCCATAATACTACTCTGTGTTCCATGATATATTTCTATTCTTTCCAGTTCGTATAATGAAACCATATTTACATCAAAGTATTCTGGAATCCCTGATGGGTCGTATACAGGAATACCATCTATTAATATTAATACTCTGCCACCAATATTCCCTTGCATATAAATGCTGATAAAGCTCCCTGTTGGCTGGTAAGCTCCATTTACTATTATACCTGGCTGATCGTTCAATAATTGTGCTAAGTTCCTGCCATAGTTTTGTTCTATTGAAGCTTTACTGATTGTGGTAATGGATTGCCCCATAATTTTATTTAAAGGGTTGTATGTATCTGACTGAGAAAAACTATAGCTAGAAAATATAGAAACAATAATGTATAAGAGGAGCTTTCTGATAATCATACTTGAAATAGGTTTGTACTTTAGAACATCTTTAAGGATGTTCTAAATGTCGTCAAATGTATAGTTGAAAATTTTAATACATTAAAATTATAAACGTAAATAAAAGGTAAAGAAATAATCAGGATTATAAGCAAACATTCCATTCATAATTCATTATTTTAGTATTAAGGATCTATTTCTACTAAAATAAATTAAAATTGTAGTTAAATAGTAGTAGTTAATAGTACTACGAAAAGGTTTTCGTAATTTTTAACGGAAAAAAAGTATAGAAATTAAAATATGACAGTATTTTTACAATCTGGTTTGCTAGTTTGGGAAATATTAATGATTAAATTAATTTTCTTATTAAAATTGGATTAAAATATTAGTGTTATGATTCTTTTAGGCAGCAGAATTAAGATTGGTAATATCTATTGACAGATTAAATTTTTGTGAATTAAAAACTGGTTTATAGAAATTTATTAACTAACATATTTTTGAATCGTTTAAATTAAATTTAAAAAAAGTACATTTTATGAGAAAAGGTTTACTTACGGTTATGGGATTATCTTTATTATTAATCCTTGCTACTTCTGGAATTAAAAAAGTTGATACAGCAAGCGGCAGAACAGGTTCTACTAGTGGTTGTGGTGGTTGTCATGGTAATACTGTGGGAACTTTAACTTTAGGTGGTATTGGTGCTAATATTAAAGCAGGTGGAGTTTATCCTTTTACGTTGCTTTACAATGTTGGTACATCATATAAATACTGGGGTTTAGACCTTAAAGTTTCTACTGGGACACTTACTGCGGGTACAAATATGAGACTTTCTGGAACAACAGAACTTACCCACTCCACTCCATTGGGCGGAACTGCAGCTACCTCATATACTTTTACTGGTATGAAATGGACTGCACCTGCTACTATTGCTGTAGGAACTGTTGTTAAATTTTCATATGCTACTGTTGCTGGTTCATCTACTGGTACTACTTCTGGCCCTTGTCAGGCGGGAACTTTCAGTACTACCGCTGCTTTAGTAAGTACTCCAGTTGAGTTTTCTTCATTTAATGCTTCATGGTTAGGCGAAAATAAAGTAGGACTTGTTTGGAAAACTGCTACTGAAACAAATACTAACTATTTTGAAGTTGAAAGAAGCATCAATGGTGAAACTTATACAACTATTGCTACTGTAAAAGCTGCTGGAACTTCTGATAATACAAGAACTTATACTGCAAATGATGCTGTTGTTGGTTCAAGTGTTGCATACTACAGAATTAAAGAAGTAGATATGGATGGAAAAGCTACCTATTCTGATGTTAGAAACGTGAATGTTAAACCAGCTAAGAACTTTGTGAAAGGTATTTATCCTAATCCGGTTGTTGCAGGTCAATCAATCAACGTTCAATATGTTGCAATTGAAAATGGTAAAGTAAACGTTGAATTATACAACTGTTTAGGCAAGAAAATGACTGGCTTAACGGTAGATGCTGTTACTGGCGAAAATGCTATTAAGTTCAATGCAGGTCGTTTTGTATCTCCAGGTATTTACTATGTGGTTGTTTCTAACGGTACAGAAAAAATTGCTCAATTACCAGTGTCTGTTCAATAATAATAATGAATAATAATTCTTTTTAATAAACAAAAAAGCACTTGGCACAGTATTTGTACTAAGTGCTTTTTTTATTCTAATAACGATTAAATTTTAATTATGAAAACTTGGAAAAAAGTTTTGTTAGTGCTTTTTGTTTTAGGCCTTATTGCAGGTGGTGGAGTATATTATTATATAAAGGTAATCTGCAACAGACCTTTGGATATTGCATCAAAATCTGCAGTGTCTGTTACTTCCGATGAGTTTTTAAATACTTGTAAAACAAATAAAGGACATTGGGATTCTACTTATTTAGAAAAAGCGGTAGAAGTTTCTGGTACGATTAAAGAAGTTACTTCTGATACTACACTGGCAATTGTTGGTACAGATTCTACGGCAGTAATCAATTGTTTATTACAAACTCCTTCAAAAGGACTTAAAGTTGGTGATAAAACAACTGTAAAAGGGATGTGTTTTGGATCTGATGCTGATTTAATGACTGGTTCACCAATTATTAGTATCAATAAAGCAATTATTGTAAAGCACTAATCATTTCAAAATATAAAACAAGATAAACATGAAGATGACTAAATATCTTATTGCACTTGGGGGATTTTGTGCAGTTATAATCTGGGCAACCAGTTCTAGTTGTAGCAGCAAACAGGTTTCCTGTAACAACGATGGTACATTTGCTACGGCTTCTGCAGTTCTGGTAGCTAAATGTAATAGATGCCATGGTGATAGTATTACTGCCAGCAAATTTGGTCAGAATATTATGATTAATGGAAAGGATTCTGTTGATATATTAAAGTGGGCTACCGATAAAGGTAATATTGATACTTCAATGGTAAATGCTTCAACTGTTGACTATGGTATTTTAGTAAATGATATTACTGGGGCTAATCCTCATCTTATGCCTTTAAATGGCCCTAAATTAACTGACTGCGAAATTGCTGCTGTTAAAAATTGGCTTTGGCATTATTATTCCAATTAATAAACAAAACAAATAAAATAATATGAAAATATCTAGATTTTATCTATTATCGTTTTTGGGACTTGGAATAATAATCTGGTCTTTTATCTCAGGTTGTACCAACAAACAAGTTTCAAACCCAATTGCTCCAACATTTACTGAAGTTTCAAAAATATTAGTATCTAAATGCTCTAAATGTCATAGTGATTCAGTAAAAGCTTCTTATTATGGAGGAAACAGGATTTATGACTTTAGTAATTACAGTAAAGTAGCTGACGTAAATAATCCAAGTGCATATATACAGCCAACTGATTATGATACAACTGCAGCTACTGGTATGCCTTACGACATTACTATGTTTGGTGGTTCTATTATGACCGATATAGAAGGTGTATCAAAACATCCAATGCCTTTAGGTGGACCTAAGTTAAATGATTACGAAAGAGACGCTATCAGAAACTGGTTATTTAATAAAGCTCCAAACAATTAATACAATTAAAACATTCAACAAAACAAAAATTAAATTTATGAAAAAAGTATCATTAGTTATAGCAGCAGCTTTAATAAGCTTTGCTTCTTTCTCTCAAAAAGTATATAAAACAAACGCTGCTCAAATTAAATTCCAGCCAATTACTGAAGAAGCAGGTTGTACCAACAATCAGGTGCAAAGTGTATTAAGTTCAAGTGATGGTAAAATTGCATTTAGTGCTTTGATAAAAGGATTTAAATTTAGTAATTCATTGTTAGAAGATCATTTTAATGAAAACTACATGGAGAGCACTAAATTCCCTAACGCTAAATTTCAAGGGTTGGTTACTAACATTAAAGAAGTAGATTTTACTAAAAACGGTACTTATAAAGTAACTGTAAAAGGAAATCTTACTATTCATGGTGTAACTAAAGAAGTAACTACTACA
>CAIVPM010000267.1 GCA_903907815.1 uncultured Chitinophagaceae bacterium
AAATTAAGTACATTTTTAATAGAATTTAAGACTACTAAATAATTATTATAATAGATTTTCATTCCTTAGATAAGTAATTACCTGTTAATATTGTAATTCTATTATCTAATAATGATCATTTCATGAAATCATTTTTACTGCTTATGTTACCTGCTTTTTGTTTCGCTCAGATTCATACCAACGATTATCCTGTATACCATCACCCCGATCTTGGAGTGCATTACAATATTCATAAAACTGTATTTAAAATATGGGCGCCAAAGGCCTCTACCGTTATACTTCGTTTATACAAAAATGGAGAAGGAGGTGAACCTTTACGTACAATTCATATGTCTATTGCACAAGATGGTGTATGGCATACCGACGTAACAGGGGATATTAAAAACCAGTATTATACCTTTCAAATTCAACAGGATCATCATTGGATGCCCGAAACGCCCGATATCTATGCTTTTGCAGTAGGCGTAAATGGCCATAGGGGTATGGTGGTCGATTTGCAGGAAACAAATCCTTCCGGTTGGCATAACGATACAAGACCGCCACAGGTAAACTTTACCGATATAATAATCTATGAATCTCATGTAAGAGACCTTTCTATCAGCAATAATTCTGGGATAAAACATAAAGGAAAGTTTCTGGGAATAGCTGAACTGAACACTAAAAACAACAATGGACAGTCTACAGGCTTAAGTCATCTTAAGGAGTTGGGAATCACGCACTTACATTTATTGCCTTCTTTTGACTATAATACTATCGACGAGTCTAAACTGCTGATGAACAACTATAACTGGGGCTACGATCCTTTAAACTTTAATGCTCCCGAAGGTAGTTATTCTACGGACCCCTATAATGGTGCAGTTAGAATAAAAGAGTTCAAACAGATGGTGCAGGCTTTACATGCCAATGGTATCCGGGTAATAATGGATGTAGTGTATAATCATACTTCCGGCATTAAAACTCCGTTCAATTACACCGCTCCTGGATATTATTATCGTCATAATGCAGATGGTTCATATTCCGACGGTTCGGGTTGTAGCAACGAAACTGCTTCGGAACGTCCCATGATGAGGAAGTTTATAATAGAGTCTTTAGTGTATTGGGCTAAAGAATATCATATAGATGGGTTCCGTTTCGATCTTATGGGGCTGCACGATCAGGAAACCATGAACCAGATAAGTGATACCCTTCACAAAATTGATCCTACTATATTTTTATATGGCGAAGGCTGGACGGGGGGTAGTAGTCCCCTGCCCGAAGAGCAGCGGGCAATTAAGAAGTATACTTATAAACTTCACAAAATTGCTGCCTTCAGCGATGATATGCGCGATGCTTTAAGAGGCGCTCATGATGTGGATTCCGGAAAAGGATTTGTAAGTGGCAATCCCTGGCTAAAGGAAAGTGTGAAGTTTGGAATTGTTGCTGCTACACCTCATCCGCAAATAAATTACAGTCATGTTCATTATTCTCATGAACCATGGGCTGCCGAACCTTATCAGACTATTAATTACGTATCCTGTCACGATGATAATACCCTGGTAGATAAATTACGTAAATCGAATTGGGAAGCTACCGAGGAAGACCTGATAAAGATGGATAAACTCAGTCAATCGATAGTCTTAACTTCACAGGGAGTAGTTTTCTTACATTCAGGTGCCGAGTTGTTGCGCACCAAACAAGGTATTGCCAATAGTTACAATCTCCCCGATTCTATTAATGAAATAGACTGGAGCAGGAAGACTAAATATAAATCGGTGTTTGATTATTATCAATCCATGATTGCACTCCGTAAAAATCATCCGGCTTTTAGAATGCCTACTACAAAAATGATTCAGGAGCACCTTCATTTTACCGATTATGCCGATCCTTCTTTGCTGCTGTACACTATTTCCAATCATGCCAATGGCGATAGCTGGAAAGACATCCTGGTAGTACTGAACGGAGAAAATAAGGATAAAGAATTACCCTTACCTACAGGCAAGTGGACAGTTGCCGTAGATGGCGTAAACGTTAAAGAAGAAGGTATACTGCAAGTAGAAACAGTATTGAAGGTGCCCGCAATTAGTGCGATGGTTTTGTATAAGAATTAATTACAAGTTAATAGACAAGAGTATTAAAATACTTAGAAAAGGTTTAAGTATAAATAGCTTAATCCCTTTCTCATTTATATTCTTATTTAATTTGTATTCATTATCACATTATCACATTATCAAATTATCACATTAGTATGGCGTTGCCTTTGGCCCGGGCTATCATTCCAATCTTTGGCTCGTTCCTCACCAAAGGATTTTCCCTTCTATCCCTAACGCAAATACAAATACAAAGTAGCTTTTACTGAAAGCATTAATAAATATTCCATTAAGGAATATAGTAGGTTGTTTTTTTTAATAGGTAGCTAAACCTCTTTTTAAGTATTCAATGAGTAAAAAATATACTTATGAAATATTGATTTTTATTTTATAG
>CAIVPM010000268.1 GCA_903907815.1 uncultured Chitinophagaceae bacterium
AAATATAAATACACAATAAAACACTGTCCAGCAAAAAAAGATGAACTATAGCACATAATTTACTTCTTAGTAACTTTGTTATATAAAACAAATACTTTACATTACCTTGTTAAGTAGACTGTTGACTTTGTAGTATCTACACTATTGTAATTATAAGCATACATTATTAACGAATGACTATCCAACGTTTGAATAGATTTAATAATAGGTTGAGATCCATTTGAAGTAGTAGTCATAGTATTACCAGAAATAGAATAATTTCCATTTGAAGTAATAGAAGGACTAGTTCCATTAGCGGGCTCATAAACAGTATAGGTGGCATCTGTCTTATATTCAATATAACTTCCTGTAGGATAATTATAGGTACTAGTGCCTGATGTGGTTGATACATGTACATTTTTTTGCATAGTCCACTTACCTACTACTGAAGCACTTCCACTACTACTTTTTTTACAGGATATAATAGATACTGCAAAAATTAATAAAATAATTGATAATAAGTATATTATTTTTTTCATGTTGTTTTATTTGTTACCCTTCATTAGTATTTATTAAAAATGTATTGTCTAGTATTTATGGGCAATTAAGGCCTGGTTTTAAAATCCAATTTATTCCTTTATATAGTTATTTGAAATATAGTATATATTCTTGTAAAAGTTAGCGTACTTATATCACTATACCCACTAGTAGATTGATCTAAAACAAATATTAATGTACTACTATTTAATGTTTGAATTATATACGTCTCCGAACTTCCTTGCATAGTAATACTTAAAGTGCTACCCGAAACAGTATATGTTCCAGTTCCAGTAGTAGCCGGATTTGTGCCACTAGCTGGAGTATACTCATTTAATGTCCAATCAGATTTAAACTCAAGATAATTGCCAGGTGTAATAGTAGCATTAGTAGTTTGAGGAGAACCTCCTGTAGGAGTAGATACATTTACGCCTTTTGTCATAGTCCATTTCCCTACTATTGAGGCACTACTACTACTGCTTTTTTTACAGGAGATAATAGATACTGCAAAAATTAATAGAACAAATGATAATAAGTTTAATATTTTTTTCATATTGTTTTTGTTTTCTAACCTTCTGTAGTGATTATTTATTATTATACTTAAATTTTTTACCATTTATATTTAAATCCAATTCCAAAGTAAGATGACGATCCACCATCTGTACTAATTGTATTATAAGAACCAGAAATAGAGTATTTGTCTCCCAAATTATACGTAAATATTGGACTAAACATAAGTCCACCACCACCACCAGAAGCAGTAGATGACCCATAACCCAATCCTCCTCCAATATCCATTTTTCCGGTCCGGTACTTAGCTCCAGCCAGTAGTGTGAAAAAACCAGCATCTGGTATTGTTTCAGTAGTTCCGAATCCAGCATCAAATGATTTTCCTGCAAAATTTACATAACCAATATTTGCAAAACCAACAAGAGTTTCTGAATATAATTTAGTTACTTCTACATCCAACCCATAACCTAAAGAATAACCATCTCCCATAGTACCTAATGGCAAGGAAAGGCTTGATCCAATACTCCAATGAAGTGGGCCTGAAAGATTAGTTTTAGAACTATTGCTTGTATTATTTGAAGTTGTACTATTAAATACAACTGTCGATGGTTGACTATTCTGTATACTGCTAATGCTATTCGTTTTATTGCTAACAGGTTGATCCATATATTCTTTTGAACCATCTTTATATATAATCATAAATACATCTGATTTTTTAATAGAATAAGTAGGTCCATCTAGTTTTTCAAACTTTTTGTACTTTATCACATCATCTGTTAATTCCAATACTTTAGATTTAATTTCTGTTTTATCCATTTTGATAATCAAGTCTTGTGCCCCTGCTTTTAATCCTATAAAGATTAATGCCATAAAAATCATCTTTTTCATACTTTTTTATTTTTGTTGTTTATTAAATGTATATTTACAAAATAGTAAGAACTATTAGT
>CAIVPM010000269.1 GCA_903907815.1 uncultured Chitinophagaceae bacterium
GCCGCACAACTACCGTTCATCGCAGGCTATACTGGATATGGCTATGGCTACCATAAAAACCAACCATTCGATAAAGTTCATCAATTTATTTCAGAAATTATAAATCACATGATAAAAACACTTGAAAATATGTAATATGACAATTATTATCTTATCTACTATTATGGGTTACTTTTATTTGGGAGTTCTAATTTTGCTTGCATTAGTGGGATTAGTTTTGGGATGGAAGTTCTCAAACTTATTTATTCCACCCAGCGATAATTGGCATAAAAGCTACATAGCCATTCTTGGTGTTAAATTGGGTATAGCAATGGCAGGGGCTTATGCAGCTGTAGTTTGTGGAGCCTATTTAATGGCTAAAATTGGACAATTATTTAGCTAATTCACTTCTACTCCTTTTTTCAACCCTACTTTTGTTTTCTAAATTTTCCCATTTGAAAAAAATATTTCTACTCCCTTTTTTATTATTAGCTTCCATGATAGTTTTCTGCCAAAAGGTAGATACTATCATAAAAAAAGAAGCTTATTATTCCTATTACAGCTATGCGGTAAAAAACCCATTATATGTAGTGTACCATTTATATGAGGGTGGGGGAGATTGCAGCAGAAAATCAATGGCCTTTGTAAGCGATAGTGGCACAGCTACTAATAATGATTACAAAAAACAGGGCTACGACAAAGGGCATCTTGCCAATGCCGAAGACTTTGCTTATGACTGTGATAAAGAAAAATCTACCTTTAGTTATTATAACTGTCAGCCACAAACACCCCGTATGAACAGAGGTATCTGGAAAGTATGGGAAACCAATATCAGAAAAGAGAGTCAAACTGAACATCTTGAAATAATTTGTGGAGGTATATTCACTAATAGTACTACAATTGGCAATGGGGTATTTGTACCTACCTATTGTTGGAAAATTGTTGTAAATGAAAAAGACAATACTATCCTACATTGTCTTATTTTTCCAAATGATAACAGCGATACCTACCAGGAAATTAATTTATCAGAATTGAAAGCTAAACTCAATTATGAATTAGCATATTAGGGTATCTATTAATGGCAGCTCAAAATTGCACTTTATCCCACTCTTAGTTCGTCTTGTAAAATAATTGGAATGTGACGTAGCCTCTTTACAAAACTCGTCAGAATTTCCAGATTTAGTCGGATGCTAAAGCCAAAATATAACGAAGTTGCAACCAAGATAACGCACAATAAGGAATACTAAACAACTAATTAAAAAAGCTTCTAAATAATAACCCATAAATAAAATTCTCATGATTAAAGTAAAAAATATCAACGCACTAAATACCAGGCAATGTAGTTGTGAGTCTACTTTCGAACATTTGGAAATGCACAGTAATACTACCGTTACTTTTTGCTCGGAGATCTATTGTTTAAATAAAGATATTGAAGGGGCCTATGTTCAAAAAGTTGATAATGATGAAGATTGGTTTGTAATACCACTGTGTAAGCTACATTGTAAAATAGAGGAAGAAATTACATTAGTTAAAACAACAGTGTTTGTTCCTGTTGAAGAAACTGATTTATGTGAATAAAATTTTGTTTTTCAAACTAGAAATGCAAGAAATCATAAACATAAATGTTAAACAGATTAAATATTTTATTTTTTAAATCCCCTCTCAACACATTTTGTATAATAATAGGAGTGTCACTTGGCACTGCCGTACCAATGCTGTAATACTTTGCAGCTTGCAACTGCATTTACCCGTCATTAGTCCCGCAACTGCGGGAAAGCAATCTGAGTCAAGCAATAGTGCAATTCATCCCAAATAACGGTTTCACTCATCTAAATAAAAAAAGCACTACTCTATAAAGAATAGTGCTGTATAAATTTACAATATTAATTACCTAACTGTTTTCCCAGTAAATATATTGTATTCACCTGACTCCTACCTCCTATCTCCCTGTATTCAAACCTTGAACCTCTTAAACCTTTTAAACTCCCTCTTTGGCAGGGTTGGGGAGGCCTTAATATACTTTTAAATTATCTGCTTTCACTTCCATCATTTCACCCTTTTGCTTAAGTATAGCAACTCCGTTTTGAGTTGCAAGTTCTTCCAGTTCAGGATAAAAAGAAAAGCTTGCCAAACCTAAATATATTTTATAATCCTTGTAGTTTGGAAATAGTTCTCTAAAATTTCTTACTTTTTTATCCATAAGTTTTCTCAAATCATTTTCATGAGCCTTGTATTTACATTCTATCAAAGCAATGCAATCACCGTTGTATAATACAATGTCATATTCATCTTCTAATCTTCTCGATTTTCTTTGTACATTCTTACCGATTTCATCAAATTGAATTCCTCCAAGTAAAAGACTATCCGATAATGAATTATAAAAATAGTCTTCAGCAGAATACCCCATATTATCAGAAATCCCTCCAAGGTTTATACCAATTCTTTCCAAAGTAGCATCGGTACGTTTCATTTGTTCGTTGGTAAGTTGTATTTGTGCCTTAGTTTCTGCAAATATTAATTCTGTATTTGTCTGTGCTATTGCTAATGCTGCAAACTTTTCGTTCAATTCATTGTCTGTCATCTTCTTTGCTTTGAAACAAATGTACCTGATATACATTTAATACCGCATTTAAATAAAAAGCACTACTCAATAAAGAATAGTGCTGTATAAATTTTCAATTATTAATTACCATCTGTATTCTCCTATCTCCTACCTCCGGGCTCCTCTCTCCCTGTATTCAAACCTTGAACCTCTTAACCCTTTTAAACCTGTTGAACACGACAACCTACTTCATTTTCATTTGAGCAAAATAAGGATGATCAGGATTTACAATCAACTCCTGCCTTTGAGGGTGAATAAGTACATCCATATCTTCCATTGGTATAGAACCAAGCAAAGGTTCATTATCACCAGGCAACACCATTGCTCTGCAAGTAGATTGTCTGTTTTTAAACCTAACTTCAACAGGTCCTACCACATCATACTCTTCAATACTTCCATTAGCCATCTGAGCCTTACGTTTCTCAATCACAGGAAACTTCAATTGTTCTTGTATAGTTTCATTTATAGCCAACATATAAGCTCCAGAATCTACCAGCATATTAATGGTCATCTCTTTTACTTCCTCTTCACCTATTATATGTCTTTTGGCCAACACCAGATCTTCTCCATTAATCAACTTTATATCAGCGTATACGAGTCCCATGATATTTTATTTTGATCAAAGTTACATTATAGATATTACCAAGGATAAATATTAATAATCACGAGTGTAACCAAGCAATCTGAGTCAAATAAAAAATATTTTTCTTCAATTCTAATGAAAAGATATCACATTTATAAACCAAAAATCTTCATATTTCATCATAAGTCCCCTAAAAATCAAGTCATTAAATTTGCTAATCCTACTTCTTCCCTTCATTTATCCTCTCAAACTGGCAAATCCATAAACTATTTTGAATATTTTCAAATTATTTTATTAATACCATAATGGCTGTTTTACTCACC
>CAIVPM010000270.1 GCA_903907815.1 uncultured Chitinophagaceae bacterium
ACATTTCTTAATGTACTTTCTTTTAAATCAATTGCACAGGAAGAAGAACCAAAGTATAAAAGAGAAGTTAGTTTTAAGTTTAATTATAAATTTAAAGTAGAAGATGGAGAGATAGAAAAAGTAAGACTATTAGCATTGATACCTCATGATATAAAAAACAGACAGACTGTAAAATCGATAAAATATTCAATTCAACCCGACAGTCTGGTTTATAATGGAGGGAATGCTTATGCTGCATTTACAATTAATAGTTTATCTAAAAAGCTTGATCTAGAAATTGCAGCAAAACTTACCATCTATAAATATATATCGAAAACTAATAATGAAGAAGATACTGTAATGGAGCCTTTTTTGAAAGATGAAAAGTATATAGAAGTAAATAGCCCCAAAATACAGGAAACCGCCAAAAAGCTTAAAGATAAAAATGATATAGAAACGATTATGAGAACATTTGAGTTTGTACAGCAGAATGTTTCGTATAAACTAAGTAATGAAATAGGAGCAGATTCTGTATTAACAACTGGCGAGGGTAAGTGTAGTGATTTTAGTGATTTGTTTGTTGCATTGTTAAGAGCCAATAAAATACCTGCAAAGGTTGTAAAGGGAATGTGGCTAAGCTCAAATTTAGACTATCCATTTCATCAATGGGCAGAAGTATATTTGAAAAAGCAAGGATGGGTATTATTTGAACCAACAAGGGGATATGGGCCTAATAGTGGAAAACCAACTATTTATAAAGAAGGAAATGCGTATAAAATAAGAGTTCAGAACAGATATGTAGTATTATCGGGAAAACGAATTGATCCATTTCTTACTGGTAGATCGGATGACAAATACTGGCTAAGTTATATGAAATATTGGGGATCGAATGGATGTAAAATGAGTTTTAAAACAAAATGGAGTTATGATTTTGATGATTGACATTTAAAGTACTTAGTACTTAGATTAATACATTGTGTTGAATGTTGAATTTTAAATGTTGAATTATTTGTATTACTGTCTGTCTTTAAACGATGAATCATTTATTACTTCTATCTGTTCTTCTTTTGTAATAATTATTTCTGGTTTATTTTTATATAAGTCTATTTTGCCAGTAATACAAACCTCTTTTCCTTTATAGAAAACTTCTGGAGGATTTTTGAAACTAGTTCTTTTATCTGCTAAGATAACCATAGTGAGCATATTAGTTGAATCAGCACCTGCATAAAGTAAGGTAGGTGCTGATTTTAATATTTCATTATACTTACCTTCAGTTATCTTAGTACATAATTTAACTACTTCACCAACATATTTTGAAGCTTCCTGAATTGTAATTATTTTAATTTCGTCTTGAATAGTATTTTGCGTTTTATTTTTAGTTGTATCAACTGATGCTTTTGCGTGGTCTGTTCCAAAAATTTCTTTTAATACAGCAGCTAATCTTATCCCGCCAATAAAGATTTGTTTCTTTACTGTTTCAGCATTTTTATCAATATAAGCCTGTGTTATTTTACCATCCTTAAAATCGTATACATCATCCAGATAACTTCTGGACTCATTCATCCAGTGAATAACATTTATTTTCTGAAAGGCAGCAATTTGTTCCTTTGTATAATTGTCTTCCATTTTTATACAATCTTCCAATGTTATATTCTTTGCCTCAATAATCTGTCCATCCCAGAAACTATGAAGATTACCACTAAATACCGGCGATGTAACCATAATGGTATTACCTCCTTTATCTACAGAATATCCGGTGTGTAGTGGCTGGTGAATATCGCCTACTAAGTGAAAGATGATCTGTATGTATTCTTTAATTTTACTATCCTTTAAATTCTCTTTGTTCTCCAGAATCTTTATAGCACTATTAATAATGATAACTGCATTTCTGTCGGTAACTTTATTTTCAAACTTCAGGCCTTTGTCTACATCTACATAATGCCAGGATCTCATATAGTTATAAAAGTCGTTGCTTTTTATGTCATCCATCCAGGTAGCAGCATCTTCTATGCTCATCTTTCCCAGATAATGTTTCACAGCATCTTTTGTTTTTTCATCCAGATAATGGAATGCAACTTCAGCTACTAAATGGTGCCCATCTTTTCCCCATGCGAACGATTTATTTGCAGTACCAAACATTACAACTGCAATGGCAAGCTTTATAAAAATATTTTTCATTCAAACAATTTAGACAGTAAAAAAATAGCTTTTTTCTGGTATCAGCAAATAAGTCGCTAAAATTATCAGCAAGATAACAATGAGAAATACTGTTGCAGATAGATATTCTTTAATTATTATTGCAAAATGTCGTTGATATTAATAATTGATACATCGGGTGAAAATGCATTTGTATGCCTTAGCAAGGAAGGTATTCTGATTGCCAAAAAAGAAAGTATGCAACAAAATCAGCATGCTTCATTTGTGCATATTGCTATAGCTGAATTGTTTAATGATGTCGACTTTAAACTGGATAATATCGATGCTATAGCAGTTGTAAACGGCCCCGGAAGTTACACAGGATTAAGGGTGGGACTAGCTACTGCAAAAGGAATCTGTTTTGCTTTAAATAAACCGTTAATCCTTATCAATACACTATTTATAATGGCAACCGCTATTAGGAATTTATATGTTAAAAATAAGGAGAAAAAAGGCAACGAATTATTCTGTCCTTTAATAGATGCCAGGAGGGCAGAGGTATTTACTGCTATATATAATATGGACTTAAGCGTAGTATTAAATAATACAAATCTTATTATAGAGGAGAATTCCTTTGCTGAGTATTTAACCAATAACTTTATTGTTTTTGGTGGTAATGCCTGTAACAAAGTAGAGCAAATTTTAACCACTGACAATGCATCATATTATCAATCTGTAAATTATATCAACGAAGCTTGTACCGAAGCTGATAAACAATTCAGGGACAATAATTTTGATTCATTAATTTATTCAGAACCATTCTATCTGAAAGAATTTTAT
>CAIVPM010000271.1 GCA_903907815.1 uncultured Chitinophagaceae bacterium
ATTAAACGGTGGAGAAGTTAATTTAAACAATTATAAGACTACCACAGATGCTCAGATTCTTAAAAACTTTGCTTTATTAATTGAAACTAATCTTAAATCTGTTGATCAGCAATCTGTAGCTGGAATAGCAGAGCAGTTAAATTTAAGTATTAGTACACTAGAAAGAATGGTTAAAAAGAATTATGGTTGTAATCCAGTACAATATATTATAAAACGTAAGCTAGAACAAGCCGATTTGATGCTTAGAACTTCTAATATGAGCGTTACTGACGTTGCGTCTTCAATGGGCTTTAATTCTATTTCTTATTTCTCTACTTGTTACAAAAAGTATTTCGGAAAGTCACCACTTAAAAATAGAAAGTTCTAAACACCGAGCTTCTATGATGTGCTACAGTAAATATCAAGTTGCATAAACTTGTTATTTTAACCTTGTTAAGACAATAGAGAGAAACTATACACGTTTCTATTAATGAAAATTTTAAAGGTTAATAGTATTGTGCTTCATTCGAAAGTAATAGTGATAATAAAATAAAATAGATTTGAAAATTATAGCCTCAACCGATATTGCTGAATTGCCTGTAGTTATTCTTAATAACAAAGGATTCATAGAAGCTGGTACCGAGGCCTTTATTTCTTTGGTTAAAAAGGTTGTTGTAAATCAACCAGAACCAATTCACATTCAGTACTATATCCATTCAGAAGATTCCCCTCTATTAAATACTATCCTAGAAAATGGGCTGTTGAATGACAAAAACAATTGCCTTGATATTAGAATTAAAGTAACTAAATCGAGCTATCAATGGCATGAAGCCAGGATAAATGTTTTGTCTGAAAATTCAGATAAATTCAGTGTCACCTTATATTCCATAGACAAAAGAAAGAAGGATTTTATTCAAATGTCTGAATCACTTGCCAAGGAGAAGCACTTCAGTGAAATGAAGTCCAAATTTGTAAGTACTACCTCACATGAATTTAGAACTCCGCTCAGTATTATTAAGTCGAGTGCCGAAGTGATGCTGATGTTTATTGATTCTATTAATGATGAAAAAATAAGTACGCAGTTTAAACGATATCTGATAAATATTAATAATGAATCTGACAGACTTACTCATTTAATAAATGATGTGCTGTTGATGCAAAAAGCTGATACGGGTATAATTGCCTGCAACAAAGTTTCTACAGATATAGTAGCACTTATAAAGAATACTATAGAAAGGCAAAGTTTGATACAAAAGGATGGTAGAGTAATAGATTTAGAAATAAATGGAACTGAAAAGCCTGTACTTATAGATCCTATACTGTTTGAGTATATAATGGATAATCTATTTTCGAATGCATTTAAGTATTCTCAGAATGTACCCAATCCTCAATGTAAGGTTGCCTTTACTCAGGTAGGTTTCTATATCTGCATAAAGGATTTTGGCATTGGAATTCCGCAGGAAGAAATAAGCCATTTATTTTCTTTGTTTTTCCGAGGCAATAATGTAGGGTCCATAAAAGGAACTGGTCTTGGATTAAATATTGTAAACAAACTGGTAGAACTGCATAAAGGTGCCATTAGAGTTAGCTCTAAAATGAATGAAGAAACAGAATTTATTCTGAGTTTTCCCAATGAGTAATCCTCTCCTATAATTTCTTTCCTTAAGGTTAAAATTTCGGCTCAATTTTATATTGAATTATTAGCGCTTATCTTCGTGCAAAATGTTTTCATGTCAATAGTAGTAGAGAATTTATTAAAACAATATGGCGAGCAGAAAGCAGTAAACAATATTTCTTTTAATATTCAAAAGGGAGAGATTGTTGGTTTTCTGGGACCAAATGGTGCCGGTAAAAGTACCACTATGAAAATGATTACCGGGTATCTTACACCCGATGGAGGTAAGGCTTCTGTTTGTGGACTGGATGTAGTTGCAAACCCAATTGCAATAAAAAAGAAAATTGGCTATCTGCCAGAATCCAATGCTTTATACTACGATATGTATGTAAAAGAGTACCTTTCTTTTATAGGTGGCGTTCATCAGATAGAAAACCTTAATAGTCAGATAAAAAATATCATAGAACTAACAGGTTTAACTATTGAACAGCAGAAGAAAATTGGTCAATTATCGAAAGGTTATAAGCAAAGAGTTGGACTTGCTGCTGCTTTAATTCATTCACCGGAAGTATTGATTTTAGATGAGCCTACCAGTGGACTGGATCCTAATCAGATAATAGAAATAAGGAATCTGATAAAACAACAATCAATTAATAAAACGGTATTATTTTCTTCTCATATTTTACAGGAAGTACAGGCTATCTGTGATAGAATTATCATTATTAATAAGGGGAATATTGTTGCAGATGATACATTAGCCAATTTACAGAAGAATAATCAGAGCCTGGAAGACATCTTTAAAAATGCTACAGCAATTACAGCAGTTTAATAAGTAGCAAATCATACATCGATAGATTAATAGTAGTCCTACTTTTAGGATTGGAATTCATATAACTGATTAACATTAAAGGAATATTCTTTAGGTGTTAAACCCAGAATTTTCAGTAGGAATTCTATTCCAAGATCCAAATGCTTCAAACACAAGCGTTTGCTTGATATTTTACTGTTATCATGATTCACTATGCTTTCCAGTAAAAAATCTGCTCAACCACTTGTCTTTATTGCATTTGTAACTTTCATAACGATTCCTTCTGCAAAATCCGGGTTAAAAAACTAAATGATTTCAGCAATTGTTAATAATTTGTTACAGTTAATAACTGTAAAATTGTACGAAGTCAATAATGTGTGTAATTTACACATTAAACGACTTTCGATATGAAAAAAATCATTATACTCCTGCTAGTAATGTCCTCGATGTATGCCAATGCACAATTACTTACCTGGACTTCCCAATTTCCAACAGATGCTTCTACTATAATTATCTCAATGGATGCGACCAAGGGTAACCAAGGGTTGATGGGGTCTGCTGGTCCGGTATATATGCACCTTGGGGTTATTACTAATTTAAGCACCGGAGCAAGCGACTGGAAACACGTTACAACTACATGGGCCACTACTGGCACTCCAGCAACTGTTGCTGGTACCAATAAGTGGACATTTACTTTAACCAATCCACGTACCTATTTTAGTGTTCCTGTAGGAGAGACTATTTTGAAAGTGGTATTATTATTTAGAAATGCTGCTGGTACTTTAGTACAAAGAAATGCAGATGGAACAGATATGTTTATTCCTATATATGCATCTTCTACTGGAAATAATATATTAATTACCAAACCAAACCGTACACCAACCTTCAATATGGGGTACGAAACAATGACACCAACTGCAGGAGCATCTGTTCCGGTTACAGCTGTATCTGCTGTAAGTGGTAATCTTTCACTAAGTTTAAATGGTTCATCTTTTGCAACTACAACGGGTACTACCATTAGCGGAAATGCTATAGCTGTTGCTGGTAATAATCAGGTAATAGCTTCTCTTAACGGCACTTCTTTTGATACTTTAAACTTCTATATTGCTGGCACTACTACCGTTAAAGATTTTGCAGCTGGTTTAAACGAAGGCGTTAATTATTATGGCTGTACCGATTCTGCTACTGTTATACTTTTTGCTCCTAATAAAACAAGAGCAATGTTGATAGGGGATTTTGCCGGAAGTAATTGGCTGCCTCAAACGCAATTCCAGATGAATAAAACTACTAATGGAAACTATTACTGGTATACTGTTCATGGTTTAACTTCTGGTGCAGAGTATGCATATCAATATATTGTTGATGACACTATTTATATTGCTGATCCTTATGCAGAAAAGTTTCTGGATCCATGGAATGATAAATACATCAGTGCTTCAACTTATCCTAATTTAAAGGCTTATCCAACTAATTCAAATGTATCTTCTGGTAAAAATGGTTTTGTAAGTGTGCTTCAAACCTGTGCACCTCAATACAACTGGGATGTTACCAACTTTGTTAAGCCTGATAAGAGAAACTTAATGATTTACGAATTACTGGTAAGAGATTTCTCTGCCAGAAAGACTACCTATTCAGTTTGCGGTAACTATCAGGATGTTTTGGATAGTATACAATATCTAAAGAAACTGGGTATTAATGCTGTTGAATTTATGCCATTAGAAGAGTTTAGTGGTAATGATGGCTGGGGTTATAATCCAGAATACCATTTTGCTGCTGATAAAGCTTATGGTACTAAGAACAAATTGAAAGAGTTAATAGATTCTTTACATAAAAATGGTATAGCAGTGTTGTTGGATGTTGTTTGGGACGATTTAGCCAGCACAAATGATCCGCAGGCTAAACTTTACTGGAATAATGCTACAGGATATGCTGCAAGCAATAATCCATGGTTAAACCCATTCAAAGAAAGTTGTCCTTATGGTGTGTTTCAGAATGGCGATATCAACCATAGTTCTGCTTATACGCAAAGCTGGGTAGAGAAATCTCTGGAATACTGGATCACTGAATTTAAAATAGATGGCTTTAGATTTGATCTTGCAAAAGGATTCTCCAATTCATGGCTTGGCGAGGGCACTTACGATGCTGCCCGCGTAGCTAATCTGGAAAGATATTATGATTACATTGTTCCAAAACACCCTAATACATACATGATATTAGAGTTTCTTGGCGGTCTTCCAAGCTCGGAAGAACAAGAGTATGTAAGACATGGGTTTATGTGCTGGGGCGAAATGTGGAGTCAATATACACAATGTTCAATGGGCTACCCTACTAATAATGATATAGGACCATTAATGTGGAACTATGGTTCCAGAAATTTTGCTTCTCCATCTGTTGTAGGTTATCCTGAAAGTCATGATAAGGAAAGAATGATGTATCAGAATGAGCAGTATGGTAAAGTAAATGGTTCCTATAGTGTAAAAAACCTTGCTACAGGCTTAGAAAGAATGGAAGCGGTGGGTGCTACTTTATTTACTGCACCTGGTCCTAAAATGATTTGGCAATTCGAAGAAAGAGGATACGATTCATCTATTGGTTCTAATGGTGGAAATACGGCAGATAAACTTCCTATGTGGAATTATATGAATGATCCAAATCGTAAGCATTTATATGATACATGGTCTAAGATTATTAAGTTCAGACTGGCAAATCCTACTGTATTTAATAATACACCTTTTTATTATGACTTCAATACCGATCTTATAAAAGTACTTTCAATAGGCGATCCTGATACCAGTAAAACACAAGTATTGGTGGTGGCTAATTTCGATGTAAATGCACAGACTAAAACATTGAATTTCTTTAAGAAAGGAGTATGGACTAATCTGATTAGCAATACTGGTGTTGGTACTTTAGGTACAGGCATAAATGGCGCTACCGGCACTAAATTCAGTATCTCCAATACTACACAGACTATATTGTTGCAACCAGGGGAGTATCATATTTATGTAATCTCTTACAACAATATACTTCCTTTAAATATCCTCAGTTTTACAGGACAACACTGTCATGAAAATGTGTGTTTAACCTGGGTAACTACTAACGAAGTTGATGTACAGAATATTATAGTAGAAAAGAGTGCTGATAGTAAAACATTCAATGAACTAACTTCTATTAATGCTATTAATGGTAGTGAGAAAAACTATTATAATTTTGAAGATAAACATCCTTTCTCAGGACACAATTATTATCGATTGAAAGTGGTGAATAAGGATGGGACTTTCTCCTATAGTCAGATTGTAGATGTTGAATATAATACTACTAAAGTAGAGGTTACTCCTAACCCTGCTAAAAACTTTATAGCCGTTCATTCAACTGAAAACATTAATGGAGTTGAATTGATTAATGAACAGGGAGAAGTATTGAAAAAATATAGCATGCCTGGCAATATCAATTCAAAGTTAATCTCCACTAGCGAAATGCCTACAGGTTTGTATTTTGTAAGAATTATTACTGCTTCAGGAACTGTAACAAGACAAATTGTTATAGCAAAATAGACTAACTGTTTTCTTTTAGCCACTGGCTTTCTAATCACTTGTTTTCAAGTATATTAGAAAGCCAGTGTTTTTTTATAGCCTCTCAAAAATTACATTATACAGGTTTTATATAACCTTGTTACTAGTTTTAGGAATACTGTTCGATAAACGGTACATTTGCAAAATGACCGAACAGAGTGTAATTAGTACCCAAGAGAGCAGCAAAGATTTAATGTGTTTACTACGTATTCAGGAAGCTATAGGTAAAATTCTATTTTATGCTGGTAGTTATGGTAAACCCGATGTGTTACTTTTTACCAATCACGAGAAGGATTACGAGGCTTCTTTACATCTTATGATGTTAATAGGGGAACAGGCATTTAATATTTCAGACAGTACAAAAGAAGCATTCCCGCAAATAAACTGGGAGCAGTTAAAGAGCTTCAGAACAATTGTTGCTAACGACTATTTAAGAATTGATAAACATGTAGTTTCTACTTTAAAGAAAAGTGATATTACCGATCTTAGGGTATTAATTACAGCTTTCATTAATACACAACTAACTCAAGGGGTATTTGCAAAAGAAGACATTTCGAAGTGTAAGGGTAGCATTCAGTTTCAATATATCGACTTTGCTTCTTTTAAGTTGAATTAATAAGCGCCCTCCTTTATATTTCATTATATTTTTAGCTATACTGTCAACTCAATCAGTAGATTTGCGATATTAATTAACCACTACTAAATTGTTTTGATGAAAAAAGTTATTGCATCATTATGTATGCTTTTGTTTGTTGTATGTGCATTTGCAGCTACACCACCAGAGTCCGTAAAGAAAACCTTCAACCAGAAGTATCCTACAGCCACTAAAATTAAGTGGGGTATGGAGAAAGCCAATGAATGGGAAGCTGAATTTATCTTTAATGGCGAAAAACTAGCAGCAAACTTTAAGGAAGATGGAACCTGGATAGAAACAGAACATAAAATTAAGTTTAATCAATTGCCAATGGCTGTTGCTGAAGCTTACAATAAAACATATTCCGACTGGAAGATAGTAGAAGTTGACAGAACTGAGACTGCTAAAAATGGTTTGATTTACGAAGTAGATATTAAGAAAGGAAAAGAAAAGAAAACAGCTGCTTACAAAGAAGATGGCACTGTGGTAGTTGAATAAATACTACACAAATATTGTTAGGGTCTGAACTTTTGTTCAGGCCCTTTTTTATTGCCAGTTATTTTTCCCTATAGAATAAAGTCCTTTGAATAACAGGTTATCATCATGAATAACAGTTTGTTTAATAAACGGCAGTATCCAGGTACAGTCCCCTCCTGTCAGCAGCACCTTTAAATTCTCGAAACGTTCTTTGTATTCTGCTATCGTACCATCTATTTCCTTGCTTATTCCCAGTTGCACCCCACTTAATAAATTGGTCTTTGTATCGAAGCCAATTAATGGTACAATCTTCTCTGGGCTTACCATTGGTAGTAATGCAGTATGCTGATTCATAGCTTTGAAACGCATGTTCATACCGGGTGAAATAGCGCCTCCCAGAAACTGGTGTTGTGTATTAATGTAATTAAAAGTAATGCAGGTGCCCAGTACTATTACCAGCACATGCTGATGAGGGTATAAATCTACAGCAGCTGCACATATTGCCAGTCTGTCGGCACCAATGGTTTGTGGCTTGGCAACAGGCGAATTAAAGGGTAGTTTACTTTCATAATTCAGCTTATGAAAGTTGGTATTTTGTGTCAGTGTAGCTTCCAGTTCTTCGGTATCTTTTATTACAGAAGACAAGATACTATGTGATGGCTGATAGGTTTGTAAAACTGTATGAATTGTATTGATAGAAATATCTTCCAGTACAATTACTTCCTGTAAATTCTCCTGTTGGAATACTGCACATTTTAAGCGCGAATTGCCCAGGTCGAAACAGAGTGTATTTTGCATGATTATGTTTTATAAATTAAACCCTTTCAGTTCTTTAAAGTGACCATTCAATTGTATTCTTTCTTTCAGCTTTTCGGTGCCCGCAACAATTGGAATAATCTTCTGCAAATGCTGACTGATATATTGCAATCTATGTGGTTCGTTGGATAGTATTAGAAACTCTATTTCTTCTTCAATGCTAAACCCAACATGATGCGCAATGTCGTAACTAATCAGTTCTTCATCGGGCTTCCCAAATTTCTTGGATACATTTAATAGTCTATGCAATTCCCTTACCTGTTCCATAAGCTTTGGCAGAATAAGAGGCTGAGGGAATATTGAATTAACTGGATAAGTTACTATTGCTCCTTTGTATAATTTATCAGGAATTTCATTAATCACTTCCAGTATCCTGAAGATCTTTAAGCCTCTGGTTCTGATATCCATTTCACCGGTATCATAAGTCTTAGCAATCTGGTCTATTTGTACCAGGCAGCCCATCTCCGATTTTGTATCTTTTAGAAAAGTAGGAATGCCAAATGGTTTGTTTAAAGCATGACAGTCCTTTATCAGCTGTTTGTATTGATCTTCAAAGATATGAAGGTTCAGAATCTCCCCTGGAAACACAACAATATCTAATGGAAATATGGGAATGAAATTCGTCATAGTGCAATGATAATAAACTATCTTTTAATTTGGATGAAAAAGTGTTAAGAAAGGGATATAGGAGACAGGAGTTAGGAGTCAGGAGGAATACACCTATTAAGGATATTCTTCTCTCTATTTTACTTATAATTCTATATTATTCTATATTCTGTCTCCTTACTCCTATCTCCTTGAATCTAAACTACTTTCTTCCAGTTTAACCACATCGAATTGATGCCCAGTACCACATCACTCAACCCCATTATTAGCGCACCAAACGTAGGACTTAAGTATCCAAATGCGGCTACTGGTATTGCTACTATATTGTAGGCAAAAGCCCAGAACAGATTCGTCTTAATAGTAAAGAATGTATGCTTACCTAAACCCAGTGACAATGGTAAGTTCTTCAACCCATGATTCATCAGTACTACCTGTGCACTTTGCATGGCTATCTGAGAGGCATCACTCAGCGATATACCTACTGTAGCTTTTGCCAGTGCAGGCGCATCGTTTATACCATCACCCACCATTGCTGTAGGTGCAATTGTATTCAGCTCGGCAATCTTTGCAAGCTTTTGTTCAGGTGTTTGTTCTGCCCACACTTCTTCAATTCCCAGTATAGCTGCTACATGATTACATTTCTCCTGTTTATCACCGCTTAACAGGATGGATTTTATGCCTATAGATTTCAATAAAGCAATAACTTGTTTTGCTTCTGGTCTCAGCTCATCTTCTACATCTATCCAACCAATTAAAGTATCGTTTTTTAGTACATAAATATTATGGTTAGCATCATCTGTATGTCCCATAGCTGCTTTGTAAGATGCAGCCCAGTAATGGTTGCCTTCTTTATCGGTAGCCTTTATACCCAGCCCTTTTATTTCTTCTACAGATGCCCATCTGATTTCGTCTTTTACTTTCCATTCTCTAATGATTGGCTTAGCAACAGGGTGGTTGGAATACTTTTCCAGCGAGAAGGCTATGCGCTTAAATTCTTCTTCACTATTTGTATCAGTATAATGATGATTTCTAATTACAAAATGACCTGTTGTTAGCGTACCGGTTTTATCGAATACCACTTGCTTAATATCTTTAAAAACATCCAGACTTTTAGCGTTCTTAAACAGTACTCCATTGCGTGCTGCCCGGCCCAGACCAACAGCAATAGCAGCAGGTGTAGCAAGACCCATTGCACATGGACAGGAGATGACCAATACTGCTATACCTCTAAGTAAGCTTTCACCAAATGTGTGACTGGTAAAGCCCCATGTGCCAAATAAAGTAATCAACGCAATACTGATCACAGTGGGAACAAATATGGCACTTATTTTATCTGCCATTTGTTGCATAGGAGGCTTCTCTGATTGAGCATCTCTTACCATCTTCAGAATGTTAGCCAATACAGTATCTTCTCCTACAGCCGTTACCTGTGCTTTAATAGTTCCTTGTTCTATAATACTTCCGCCAATCAGTATGTCCTTTTGTTTCTTATCTATAGGAATACTTTCTCCGGTAATGATGGCTTCATTCACGCTCGCCTCGCCCCATAGTACTTTGCAGTCCATAGGTACGTGTTCGCCATTTTTTATCAGGATTAAATCACCTACTTTCAGGGAAGTGCTTTCTACTGTAAACACCTGCTCCTGATGATGTTCGTCGAAGGCAATCATATTGGCCATTACCTTTTGAGAAATAGCCAGCTTCTTCAGCGATGCCTGTGTTCTCTCTACCGATTTATCTTCCATCCAATTGCCCAGGAATACCAGCGTAAGCGTAGTGCAGGCTGTTTCGAAAAACATATATTCAGCAGCTTTTCCTGCTATCATTCCGTATATGCTATAGGTAAAGGCAGCTGTAGAACCTAGGGCTATCAATACGTTCATATTGGGTATGCCGTACAGCACACTTTTAATAGCACTTCTTCCAAAGAAATCCATACCCACTATATAAACAGGAATGGTCATAAATAACTGGAAGTAAGGATTCATTAACAGGTGTATATGAATACCCGGAATCATGTGTACCATTAAGGGTAAGGTAAACACAAAACAGAACCAGAATCTTTGCAGGTGAGAGTGGAAATGGAACTTACCTGCCTCATCGTGATGGTGACCATGATGATCGTGAGAATGGCTTATCGGTTTCTTTATTTTATAGCCCAGACTTTCAATACCTTTTTCTATCTGATCTTTGGTTTTTCCTTCCCCCTGCAGATTAAAGCTTACATCTCCCCCAATGAAATTTACCCGCACATTTTCCATCCCCTGATTCTTCAGATATTTATCTATTGAAAGTGCACAGTTGGTGCAGCTCATTCCCTCTACTTTCAAATTAACCTCTTCCATAATTTAAATACGTCCGTTTGTTGTCGATTCCTGCAAATTTAAAAATCAAACAGGGGGCCATGAAATATATCTTTTAAACCTTGTTGCAAAACAGGTGTATAGGTTGACTTGATTAACGAAATACAAATACGTTGAACCACAGAGACACGGCGTCACTGAGGAGCACAGCGTTTTATTGAATACAAATACAGAGAACAGGGAGTACAGCTAAAGCTGTTTAATACAATTTAATGCAAAGCACCGCGGTGGTTGATTGATTGCCGATACATTATATAACATATAGCTTGTTGTAAACCTAACAATTTGTAAACTATTCTACCACTAATTTCTCCGTTTTTATACTACCATCTTTAAAAGTAGCTTGTGCCATATATATTCCTTTTGCTAAATGGCTTACAAGTATGCTTACAGTGCTGGAATTAGTTGCTTCTTTTATTGTAACTACTCTACCAAGATTGTCTAACAATTTTACTTGTTTAAGATTAGCTCCACTTACTGTTACATTATCCTTTGCAGGGTTTGGAGTAATGGATAATGGAGAATTGACAATGGATAATTCTCTTACCTCAGAATAACTTAAAGTGCCATCCTTATCAACTATTTCTAAGCGATAATAAAGCGTCTTTGCAGTTGATTTTTCATTATCGTTGTAGGTGTATTCACTTGCTCCCTTTGCAGTTACTTTTCCTATGGTGGTAAAATCTTTTCCTGTAATGCTTCTTTGAATATTGAAATGGGAGGTGTTTATTTCAGTTGCGGTTTGCCAGTTTATACTGTTATACGATTTAAGTCCTTGAACTTTAAAGGAATACAACTCAACCGGAAGAGGCTGAGGAAATAATTTAACTATCCAGAAATCATTAATTCCATGATTCCCGGAAACCTGACCATTATTGGAAAAAGCATCACCGGCAACTATATAACCTCCATCAACGGTCTGTTTAATAGAAACACCTTCTTCAGAGTTACTTCCACCCAAAGGCTTTTGCCATTTTAAATTACCTAAACTATCAAGTTTTACAACCCAGTAATCACCCCCTGTGTTTGCACCTGCAACATCTCCATTGTTTGAGTTGGAAGTTCCTGTCAATATATATCCCTTATCTGTTGTTTGTTCAATTGAATATGCATTATCCCAGTCACTGCCTCCAAATGTTTTATTCCATTGAATATTTCCTAAAGAGTCTAATTTTATAACCCAGTAATTTTGATTGGTATTAATACCAGCAAGATCTCCATCAATGGAAGCTGTATAGCCAGCAACAATATAACCTTTGTCAGTTGTTTGTTTTACCGATCTTGCATCATCAAAGCTACTTCCTCCAAAGGTTTTTTCCCACTGAATTGTTCCACTCTTAGATATTTTAAAAACCCATAAATCATCCCCGCCTTTATTCATCGATACATCCCCATTATTTCCATTGGAAGAGCCTGCAACTATGTAACCACTATCGGTAGTTTGCGCTATAGAATAACCCACATCATTTCCATTGCTTGAGCCATATGATTTTTGCCACTGTATCTTTCCCGCTGTGTCTAGTTTTACCAGCCAGATATCCTCGTTTTGAGTACCATGATGATTGCTAACATCCCCATCGTTTGAAGTAGACGTGCCTACAATAATATACCCTTTATCCATTGTTTGTAATACTTCGTTAGCATCATCACTACCACTACCGCCTAATGCCTTTTGCCATTGTATATTTCCTATACTATCCAGTTTTAGTAACCAGCAATCATATCCACCATGATTTCCCGAAACATCGCCATCGTTCGAGGTAGTATATCCTGCTATTATTAGTCCACCATCGGTTGTTTGTTTTATTGAATTACTAAATTCGTAACCGGTACCTCCATAGGTTTTTTGCCATTTTAAATTGCCAAGGTTATCAAGTATTATTACCCAGTAATCATCATTACCATGATTGTTTGTAATGTTGCCATCATTTGAATAGGTAAAACCAGTAACTGCAAATCCACCTTTTTTTAAGCTACAAATATCCATACAGTAATCTGCTTTAGTTCCGCCAAAACATTTAGCCCAATCTATAGCGGGTGCAATATTCTGTGCATGCACACTAATAGCAGTTATTGTTATTAAAGTAAGTAATTTAATTTTCATATTAGGGTGATTTATACTTTATAATTTAATGTTTATTCTACCACTACTTTCTCTGTCTTTACACTACCATCTTTAAAGGTAGCTTGTATCATATATATTCCTTTTGCAATATGGCTAACAGGTATACTAATATTGTTTGAATTAATTATTTCTTTTTCAGTAACTATTCTACCCAGGTTGTCTAATAGTTTTACTTGTTTAAGATATGCTCCACTTACTGTTACTTTATCCTTTGCAGGATTGGGACTAATGGATAATGAAGAATTGAGAATGGATAATTCTCTTACCTCTGAATAACTTAATGCTCCATCTTTATCAACTATTTCCAAACGATAATACAGCTTCTTGAATCGTGCATCTTCGGTGGTGAGAGGATCGTTATAGGTATACTCACTTGCACCTTTTGCAGTTACTTTTCCTATAGTGGTAAAGTCTTTGCCAGTAGTGCTTCTTTGAATATTGAAATTGGAGGTGTTTATTTCTGTTGCAGTTTGCCAGTTGATTTTTGTTAAATAATTCTCTCTATGTAAATTAAACTGTAACAGTTTCAGAGGAACTATCTCTGCATAAATAGTAACGTATTGTCCATATTGACTTCCACTTACACTATATACATTTCCTGCAGTATCTACAGCTAGTGCAGATACATTATAGTTGAAATTTAATCCTGATAATTCTTGCCACACTGAGCCATTCCACTGAGCCACAAATTGTTGACCAAGAGAATTTTTACATTTGCTAATGCCAAAGTAGTTGCCAAATTTATCTGCTATTATACTTTCTATTTTAATACAGGTATCTGCAAATAGATTTGATGCTGAAGCATTTAACCCATCCCATTTATTAGTAACAATGTTATACTTTGCTCTTGATGTAGAATTACCTGAATTTAAAAATGTGCCTGTTGCGTAAATATCATTCTGATATCCCTTATATAAATATTTTAAAGTATCACCAGTATTTAGTGTAGAATAAAATGTCCAGTTGGTGCCATCCCATTTACCTAAATCATATTTTGTAGCGTTCTTATTCTTTATTAAACCAAAAAGAGAATTATTAGTATAGATTAAAGAATAACCTCCTCCTGAAAGTGGCGAGGATGCGCCATTAAGAGTAGTCCATTTATTGGTTGTATAATTGTATAAAGATGGATGGGAAAAACTATCATTATATTTATACTTCACTGCTGCAAATACATTTCCTATAGGGGTAACAGCAATAGATTCATAATAGTTATAATATACACCTGGTGTAAAATGCATTGTATCGAAGGTTAGAGTAGTTGTATTATTAAATTTATAAACAACATCATAGCTTGGATTTGGGCTTCTCATAGCAATTATAACATATGCATTTCCAAAGCTATCAAACTGCATTTTACCAATATTGCCATAGTCACAATACATAACAATTGGGTTGCTCCATCCTGCCGTATCAAAATTTACTATCTGACCACCAAAACAAGCTGCATCTGTTTGTGCATATAGTTGATTGTTCTTATTGATTGCAAGGTTATAAATTGCACCAAAAGGACTGCTCCCATTTGCTAACGGTATCCATTTCTTTTGGGCATTAATATTATAAAAGCATATACTGCAAAGTAATGTAAGTATTAAGGTGTAAAGTGTTTTATGTTTCATATTGGGGTGGTTTTATATTTTATAATTTAGGTTTATTCTACCATTACTTTTTCCGTCTTAATACTACCATCTTTAAAGGTAGCTTGTACCATATATATTCCTTTTGCTATTTGGCTTACAGGTATGCTTACAGTGCTGGAATTGGCTACTTCTTTTACTGCAACTACCCTACCTAAATTGTCTAACAATTTTACTTGTTTAAGATTAGCTCCACTTACTGTTACGTTATCTTTTGCAGGGTTTGGAGTAATGGATAATGGAGAATTGATAATGGATAATTCTCTTACCTCAGAATAACTTAATGCTCCATCTTTATCTACTATTTGAAGGCGATAGTACAGCTTCTTGAATCGTGTATCTTCGGTGGCGAGTGGATCGTTGAATGAATATTCACTTGCTCCTTTTGCATTTACTTTTCCTATGGTGGTAAAGTCTTTGCCGGTAGTGCTTCTTTGAATATTAAAATGAGAGGTGTTTATTTCTGTTGCGGTTTGCCAGTTTATAATATTAAATGATTTAAATCCTTGGACTTTGAAGGATTGTAAGGTTACGGGCAATGAAATATTAGTAAAATGTGCAGTCCTTACAGGTATTGGAAATGACGAATATGAAACTTGAGGATAGAAGTTAATTGTATCTTTTTGTTTATTGATATAGTTAATCCAAGGATCCATATCTGCTGGAAGTCCACAAATAGTGTAATGAAGATCCCCAATTCCTTCTGTAAGATAATGAGGTGATTTTATTGTTTTATAAGTATTAAGAAGTTGTTTAAGGCTTTTACTCCCAAATTGAAGATGTAAAATATGATTTACCATACAATAATAGGATGAGTTGTAGTAAAAATTACTACCTATACTTGCATTTAAAATCTTATTATTATCTAATATGGTATCATCTACATTTTTAATTGGAATGTACTGTAGAAAATAAAGGTCTGGAGTTTCCCGAATGTAATCGGGGCCATATCTAACTTTTGTAATATTAATTGGTTGACGACTTGTTGTGTCAATGCTTAAAGTGTATCTTATGTAATAATAATTTCCATTTATTATTGTATCTCCATCAAAATAATCTGTATTATAAATTGTTTCATTAGACCAACCTAAATATTCGCAATGCCTGATTTCTGTTGATGAGTCCAGGTAATTAAAATAATTCCCCTGTGCTTTAGCAACAAAAACAATTGCCAGTAAAACTATTAAAGAGAGTAATTTAAGTTTCATATCGGGTGGTTTATATTTTATAATTTATTGATTATTCTACCACTACTTTCTCTGTCTTTACACTGCCATCTTTAAAGGTAGCTTGTACCATATATATTCCTTTTGTTATATGGCTTACAGGTATACTGATAGTGCTGGTATTGCTTACTTCTTTCGAAACTATTTCTCTACCTAAATTATCTAACAATCTTACTTGTTTAAGATTACTACCAGTAATAGTGATAAAGTCTTTAGCAGGATTTGGAGTAATGGATAATGGTGAATTGATAATGGATAATTCTCTTATCTCAGAATAACTTATGGTGCCATCTTTATCAACTATTACTAAGCGATAATAAAGCGTCTTTGCTGCTGATTTTTCATTGTCGTTAAAGCTGTATTCACTTGCTCCTTTTGCAGTTACTTTTCCTATGGTGGTAAAGTCTTTGCCATTAGTGCTTCTTTGAATATTGAAATGGGAAGTGTTAGTTTCTGTTGCTGTTTGCCAGCTAACAGTATTATATGTTTTATACCCTTGAGCTTTAAAGTACAATAAGGTTACGGGCAATATTACATTTACAGGGTTCGAACTAACCACATGCCCCGTTCTATAGGTAACTACACAAGTATATACTCCACTACTGGTTGGATATATATAGTTTAAAGTATCAAACTGAATTGGTTGTCCATTTACATACCATTGGTAGTGCATTGGCAGGCAACCTGC
>CAIVPM010000272.1 GCA_903907815.1 uncultured Chitinophagaceae bacterium
AAATTAAGAATTAATAATTAAAAATTGAATACACTTTAGTTTGATAATTAATACAGGGAGATAGAAGATAGGAGTCAGGAGAATACGGAAGAATAATACAGGGAGGTAGGAGACAGAAGATAGGAGTTAGGAGAATACAGAAGAATAATACAAGGAGTGTTACCTTTTTGAGGATTAAATGATTAAGCGCTTATTGGCATCGGGTTAGATTATTTTTAAACTTGGTGAGGGTAAATAATATACATGGTGTGACTAAGTAATAGTGGTGGAAAGCAGCATTTTAGGTGTAGGAATGCTCTTTAACACTAAATTTGTTGGTCATAAAGTAAGCGTACCAGTTAAAAAACAATCATTATTACAGTTTTTGCATATGAGAAAATATATACTTCCCTTAGTTATTTTGTTCAGTACTTTAAATTTATTAGCATTAGAAGTCAGTGCTAATAATAGTATAACTTCTTCGAGGTCTGTTGAAAGAAATAAGGTAGGATTGAATCTTTTTGCCTGTACACCAACTGTATCTACTACAAACCTAACTGTATTTACAAACAATCTTCCTTATACCTGGAATGGTCTGGTTTTTAATACAGCGGGATCACAAACGGTTCATCTTATTAATGCAGGCGGTTGTGATAGTGCGGCTACGCTTAATTTGACGGTAGTATCGGCTACTGCAAAAACAATGATTATTAAACAGTTGAGTAATGTATGTAATACTGGTACTATTACCATTCCTATTTTATTGAAGAACTTTAATAATGTAACTGGGTTTCAGGGGTCCTTGAAATGGGATCATTCTGTATTGAAATACAATGGTTTTGTAGCTGGAATAGGTAGTGTGTCGCCTTCTTTATTAGATACAGCATTTGGACAATTAGGCTATTTGTGGCTTGATAATACTGCACAGGGATATTCCAATTTCCCAGATTCTACAGTTGCCTTTTCTGTAAAATTTAAGGTTGCCAGTGGGTTTAGTGGAAATACGGCGATTGGGTTTGGGGAAATACCTTCGGGATTAGAGATTGATACCCTTGATATTAATACTGGATTTCCTGGAGCAACCCCTGATACTTTATTTCTTGGAGGTTATGTAAACTTTAATGGTCAGGGCACTTCTTCTACTACTAATTTATCCATTTGTTCTACAGCCTTACCATATACCTGGAATGGGTTAACATTTAATGCTGCCGGATTGCAGACTACCCATATTACCAACTCGAATGGTTGTGATAGTGCGGCTACACTTAACCTGACTGTAAAGGCAGTAAGTACAAGCACAACGAACCTTACTATTTGTTCCACTTCATTGCCGTATACCTGGAATGGGTTAACATTTAATGCAGCTGGATCTCAGACAGCGCATTTAACCAATAGTGTAGGATGTGATAGTGCCGCCACATTGAATTTAACGGTTAATAGTAATCCTGTTGCAGGTAGCATTACAGGGGCAAAGGCAGTATGTTCTGGCACCAATAGTACGGTACTTACTTTGACAGGCAGTACTGGTAGTATACAATGGCAATCATCAACAGATAATCTTACATTCAACAATATCAGTGGTGCTAATTCGGCTACTTATACTGCCAGTAATCTGAATAAGGTAACTTATTATAAAGTAGTTGTAACCAATAATCCATGTTCTTCAGCGACAACTGCTACGGTTACAATGACTTTAAATACTGCACCATCTGTAAGCAGTCAGAATACTCCAGCGCAATCGCTCTGTAGAAATGCAACGGCAACTGCTTTGTCTGTAACAGCAACTGGTACTAGTCTTACTTATTCCTGGTATAGTAATCCAACAGCAATTACAACTGGTGGAAATATTGCTTATTCTGGTCCTGCTTCTTCGTTTATACCAAATACAAATGTAATAGGGACATTATATTATTATTGTATAGTGAGTGGAACCTGTACACCTAATGCTACGAGTGCAGTTTCGGGAGCGATAACAATATCTAACGGTGCAAACATTACTACACAACCTTCTACAGCTACTCAAACTGTATGTTTGAATGGAACAGTTACCAGATTGACTATTGCTGCATTTGGAGGTGGGGGAGGACTTACTTATCAGTGGTATAGCAATACAACAGCCAGTAATACAGGCGGTACATTGATTAATGGAGCTAATAATACGAACTACACACCATCGTCTGCTGTAGCAGGAACTACCTATTATTATTGTGAAGTAACATCGGGTAGTTGTATTATTACCAGCAATGTTTCTGGTGCAATAGTTATCAATACATTGCCAGCAATAACAGGGCAATCTACTGCTACACAGACTGTATGTTTAAATGGGACGCTTAGTGCAATGACAGTAACTGCAACAGGTGCAGGATTGACTTATCAGTGGTATAGAAATGCTACAGCATCGGTAGTAGGTGGTACATTAATTGCTGGAGCAACATCAGCAAACTATACACCGCTATCAACTGTAGCGGGTACAAATTATTATTATTGTATAGTGAGTGGAACCTGTAATCCTTCGGTAACAAGTGCAGTATCGGGAGCCATTATAGTAAATGCATTACCATCTATTAGCAGTCAGTCTACTGCTACGCAGACTGTTTGTTTGAATGGTAGTTTTAATCCATTAACGATTTCAGCAACTGGTGCAGGGATAACGTATCAATGGTATAGAAATACAGTAGCTGCAAATACAGGAGGAACATTGATCAATGGAGCAACCAACTCAACGTACACTCCGTCTGCTTCTTCGGCAGGTACTTCTTATTATTATTGTATAGTAAGTGGAACCTGTACCCCTGCTGTTACGAGTGCAGTATCAGGAGCCATTGTAGTAAATGCCTTACCATCCATTACTAATCAGTCAACAGCAGCACAAACCATCTGTTTTGGAAATACTTTTAATGCTATGTCTGTAACTGCGACAGGAGCAGGTTTAACTTATCAATGGTATAGCAATACAACTGCAACTAACACTGGTGGTGCCATAATTAATGGTGCTACTAATTCTTCTTATACGCCACCATCTGCTAAGGTAGGTACTACTTATTATTACTGTATAGTAAGTGGAACGTGTACACCTGCCGTTACCAGTGCAGTATCAGGATCTATAACTTTAAATGGCTTGCCAAATATAAGTGGTCAGACTACTGCCACTCAGACTGTATGTATTGGAGGAAGTTTTGGTGCTTTATCGGTAACTGCTACAGGAACTGGCATTACCTATCAATGGTATAGTAATGTAGTACCCACCAATACAGGGGGCACTTTGATAAATGGAGCGACAAATTCAACCTATACCCCATCTGCTTCAGTTGCTGGAACAACTTACTATTATTGTATTGTAAGTGGGGTCTGCTCACCAGCAGCAATCAGTACAGTATCGGGTGCTATTATTGTAAATAATATTCCTGCGATTACTAATCAATCTACAGCGGCACAAACCATCTGTTTTGGAAATACTTTCAATGCAATGTCTGTAACAGCGACAGGAGCAGGGTTAACTTATCAGTGGTATAGTAATACTACAGCAACCAATACTGGAGGTGCAATAATAAATGGTGCCACTAATTCTTCCTATACTCCACCATCTGCTAAGGTAGGTACTACTTATTATTATTGTATAGTAAGTGGTACTTGTTCACCTGCTGTTACCAGTGCTGTATCGGGTGCAATAGTTGTAAACGGCGTGCCTAATATTAGTAGTCAGTCTACTGCTACTCAATCAGTTTGTATTGGAGGAAGTTTTAGTGCGTTATCTATAACCGCTACCGGTACAGGACTTACCTATCAGTGGTATAGTAATCCTACTGCAACCAATACAGGAGGCACTTTAATAAATGGAGCTACAAATTCAACCTACACAGCTTCTGCTTCAGTAGCTGGAACAACCTATTATTATTGTATTGTTAGCGGAACCTGCACACCAGCAGCAATTAGTGCTGTATCGGGTGCTATAATAGTTAATGTGCCAAGTCCAGCAACTATTAATCAATCGGCTTGTATTAGCTACACCTGGCATGGAATAACTTATATAGCCAGTGGTGTTTATACATTTGATAGCTTAAATGCAAAGGGATGTGATAGTTTAACTACATTGAATTTAACTATTAATCAACCAACTACTGCAGACTTAAATATAACAGCATGTGATTCCTATAAATGGCATGGAACAACATACACTATTAGTGGTGTATACACTTTTGATAGTTTAAATGCCAAAGGATGTGATAGTATGACAACTTTGCATTTGACTGTGAATTATGCGACACATAATAGTAGTACTCAGACTGTTTGTGATAGTGTAAGATGGAATGGCACTAAGTAAACCACCAGCGGAAACTACTTGTATAACTATACCAATGGAACAGGCTGTGCATCGACAGATACTTTGCATTTGACTGTGAACTATGCAACACATAATAGTAGCACGCAGACTGTATGTGATAGCGTAAGATGGAATGGTACTAAGTATACTATTAGTGGAAACTATTTGTATAATTATACCAATGGAACAGGCTGTTCATCTACAGATACTTTGCATTTGACTGTGAATTATGCGACACATAATAGTAGTACTCAGACTGTTTGTG
>CAIVPM010000273.1 GCA_903907815.1 uncultured Chitinophagaceae bacterium
TAGAAAAATATGATAGGCACTGTTTCCATGATAAATCAAAATAGCAAGTCGTTTGCTGTAAAGCATGATAATGACACTTTTTCTATTGTTGAATTTCTTGAACCAACTCAACTTACTATTGGAGACATTGTTAAAGCACAATTTATAACTGGTGATGTTTTTGTACATAATCAAACCCAAAATATTTATTTTGAAGGGTATATTCATCAATTAGGCGTATCAGAGAGGGAAATGAAAAAGCATCTGAATATTCATTAAGTGTTTCGATTTAAGAAACTATTTTATTTTTATTATTCTTCTACTTTCTTCCTGCAATACATTTGCGTTCAATTTAAATATTAAAAATATACAATTATGTCTTTTACATTATCACCATTACCGTATGCATATGAGGCATTAGAGCCACATATTGATACATTAACCATGCAAATTCATCATGGGAAACACCATCAAGCATATGTTACCAATTTAAATAATGCTGTTGCAGGTACACCTAACGAAGGTAAAACTCTGGAAGAACTAGTAAAAGTAGCTGGAACTATTTCACCTGCTGTTCGTAATAACGGTGGTGGTCATTGGAATCATACATTTTTCTGGGAAAGTCTTGCTCCAAATGCTGGAGGACAACCAACAGGAGAATTAGCTGATGCTATTACTGCTGCTTTTGGTTCTTTTGATGCTTTTAAAGAAAAATTTTCTGCTGCTGGTATGACCAGGTTTGGTAGCGGTTGGGCCTGGTTACTGGTTAAAGATGGTAAACTGGAAGTTTCTTCTACCCCTAATCAAGATAATCCTTTGATGGATGTAGCCGATGTAAAAGGTGCTCCAATTTTAGGTGCTGATGTTTGGGAACACGCTTACTACCTGAAATATCAAAATAGAAGAGCTGATTATTTAGCTGCTTTCTGGAATGTAGTAAACTGGACTAAAGTAGCTGAAAGATTTGCTGCTGCAAAATAGTATTTTTGTGAGATTTTGAATATAGAAAAAGCCATCCTTCTGGATGGCTTTTCTTTTTTATATCATTGTCAATATTTACAGTATAGTAAACTTTTGTTTGGTTTCGAAGTTTATAGGCACAGTAAGATAAACACCTGATTTACCAACTTTTGTTGTTCCCTTTAATTTTACGGTAACTTCTTTACTGAAAAGAACCTGGAAAATGTTTTTATAGACATTTTTCATATCAACATTCATATAGGAAGGAAGAACAAACTCTGATTTTTTATCTATATAAAGAGAAGTATCTAAGGTATATTTTCCCAGAAAGTTATTGTCTACAAAAATATCACAGTCAACTTTTTTAAGTCTAACCCCAAAGTTGTTTGGATTGAAATAAACAAGCTCCATTGATAGTTTAGACTTATCAAAACCTATTTGTTGAACCTTAATATTTTTCACTCCTCTGTAGTCAAAGCTTTTAGGTTTACTACAAGCTGATAGTAATATTACGATAGATAAAACACACCAAGAAAATTTGTTCATATAATTCGATATTAGGCAGCTGATTATTGTTCTTTAGATTTCATCCATTCCTTACGTCCAAATCCTGGTATAATGTGAGATTGACTATGATAAGACGATCTAACTAATGGACCACTTTCAACATAATCGAACCCTAACTGATAACCAATTTCTCTAAGTTCAGCAAACTCATCAGGATGAACAAAACGTAGAACAGGAAGATGTTTGGGAGTAGGTTGAAGATATTGTCCCAGCGTGAGTACATCACATCCTACATTCACCAGATGAGCCATGGTTGCAATTACTTCTTCTTTGGTTTCGCCAATCCCCAGCATTAGCCCGGTTTTAGTACGCATACCACCTTGTTTAAGTGCTTTTAGTACTTCCAGGCTTCTATGATATTTTGCTTGTACTCTAACTTTCTTTGTCATCCTTTCCACCGTTTCCATATTGTGGCTAACTACTTCAGGTGCTGCATCAATTATCCTATTAATTTGTTCAGCAATACCTCTAAAATCTGGTACTAATGTTTCCAATGTAGTTTCTGGATTCAGTGCTTTAACCGCCTTAATAGTATTGTGCCATATAATAGAACCTCCATCGGGAAGTTCATCACGATCAACACTCGTTATTACAGCATGTTTTACGCGCATCAGATTAATCGCTTCAGCAACACGTTGTGGTTCGTCCCAATCAACTGCATCAGGGCGACCTGTTGCAACAGCACAAAATGCACAACTACGGGTGCACACATTCCCTAAAATCATAAATGTAGCCGTACCTTCTCCCCAGCATTCACCCATATTAGGACAGTTGCCACTTTCACATATAGTATGTAGTTTATGATTATCTACTAACCCTCTTACATGACGATAACTTTCGCCAATTGGTAGTTTAACCCTTAACCAATCTGGTTTTTTAATTCTTGAAGTAGTAGATGTATTATTTAATACCGGTAGCTCTTGCATAATGTTGTTTTCCTTAAATAAAATGATCAGTTATTAATCAGGCTGCAAATATTATATTATTTATCGCAGTTTTCTTCCTCCAAACACCATTGATACATACGCATTAAGGAAAAAAAAGTTCTTGGGGTTATAAGCCATTAAAGCTAACTTTTGAGTATATACTTCTGCATTCAAGCCAACCTCTACTGCGGTAATACCAGTATTAAAGTGTTCCCAATCAAAACGGATAGCAGTTCTGGCAAACACTCCAGGAGTGAAGCTTATTTTTTCGAAACCTGTTCCAAAGGCTGCTCCACCTAAAATACTATTAGGATCAAGAAAAAGAGAATCTGTATAAACAGACTGATGGTACCGAACTTGTACTTCCTTGTTTTGATTGGCATCCCAGACCTGTACATAATAGGGTTTCATCATTGCCAGGCTCCCACCGCCTCCATAAATTGCAGATATTGCTATCCCATTCTTATTTGCTTTACCACCAATTGGCACTTGTTTTCCCAAACCAAATTTGAAAAAATAAAAGTTATTAATTTTACCATATTTACAGGAGGTTCCGTTGCTGTAAACATCGGGTCTTGTATAGCTTTTTTCTTTAGGATCATGGTGTTCACCCAGTTCTGCCCACCAAAGTCTATTTTTAGACATGTTAATGAACTTAGCATGTTCAAAAAACATAGCAGCACCATCAGAGTTTAGCTTTATGCCAAATACATCCTGTTTATCAAACACTATAGCGCCTTCCTCTTCTTTCTTAGCTATGCCATCAAGATACTTTTTTCGGGCTACCTGTTCCTGCTTTTTAATATCTCTTTTTGATTGTTGAGCACATACCAAAAAGGGGACAGTAATTATTAATATCAAAACAAAACAATGCTTCATTTTTTTGCTTTACGTTTGTAAATTTACCGCAAAATACAAATTATGACGTCAATTGTTGTTTACAAAGGAGATTTAAGAACAGAATTAACACATTTACAGAGTGGCAGTATTGTAGAAAACGATGCGCCTATAGATAATCATGGAAAAGGAGAACGCTTTTCGCCCACCGATTCTGTAGCTACCGCAGTAGGCAGTTGTATGCTTACTACCATGGGCATTAAAGCAAATGGGATGGGTATTAATCTGGAAGGATCGAAAGTGGAAATCACTAAAATAATGAAGGCTGACCCCAGAAGAATCGGGGAAGTAAAAGCCCATTTATTTTTTCCGGAGAATTTACATTTAGACGACAAACAAAAACAAATTCTGGAGAATACTGCACATACTTGTCCGGTAGTAAAAAGTCTTCATCCTGATTTAGTTTTAGATATTCAATTTAACTGGTAATATAGCCAAACGCTTAACGCAGAATGCAAAACGCTAAATGCAGAATACAAATACATTTGCTTTAAATTAGCATTTAGCATAAAGTGTAAATTTGCCTTTTTTATTAGCATTTAGCGTTATGCCTTAAGCGTTTTGTTTACGACACAAAATAATCATAGTATGGATAATAATTTATTAGGAATTGGTTCTATTGTAGAACATCCAAGTTTTGGAAAAGGTACTATTGTAGATTTAGGGAGTGACTTTTATGTAATTTATTTTAAGTCACAAGGTGGTACTAAGAGTATAGGTAAAGACTATGCTGATTTGAAAGTAGTAGAAAAATCGGAAGCTGGTGTTGAAGTAACTTCTGTAACACTTGCTGATATTGAACTTGCACTGGAAAATGTTCTAAAACAAAGATTGCACGACTACGAAATAGTACCTATGGCTTTAAAATGGAATAGAGGTACTATGATATTAAAGCCTTTCGATTCTGATTTGCAATCAAAAGAAGTACCTATAGAAACCTTTTTTCATAAAATAGTAATGGTAAGAGACAGACTAAGATTGATTGAACAAAAGATTAACTCACATAAAGGCTTAACAGATGAAGAAAAAGTAGATATGCAACAGTATATAACTGCAAGCTATGGAACGCTTACTACGTTTAATGTGCTGTTTAAGGAAACAGTTCATCAGTTTAAGGGGGTAAGTACGAAGGACTAATGTGATAATTAGTTGATGTGACAATTTGATAATTAATACAAGGAGATAGGAGTTAGAATATAGGAGTCATGAGAATATAGGGAGAGAAAACTAAAGAAAGTTATCTTGCAAAAACTCAATTCACATTAATTTATATCCATCTTTTCCTCTTTTCTCTGCGGTTCTGTATTTGTATTCAATTCGTTAATTAATTGTATTTATGGATTCTCAACATCCTTGCATCTTATAGTACAACTTATTACTTAAAACATTCTACCTAAGAGATTGAAAGAAGACTTTAAACATATTACCGACGAAGAATTGCTTGGCAGATTTTATCAATCTGGCAACAACGAATGGTTGGGTGTTTTACTGGAACGCTATACCCTATTGTTATTTGGTACCTGTATGAAATATCTTAAGAACGAAACCGAAGCAAGGGATGCTGTTCAACAGGTGTTTTTAAAAGTAATTACTGAGTTAGCAAAGTATAAAGTTACTTACTTTAAAAGCTGGGTATACCTGGTGGCTAAAAATCATTGTTTAATGCAGTTACGTAATAAAGGGAAAGTAATATTAAAGGAAGAAATGCCGGATATTACATCTCATGAAGATCTGGACATTGGTGAGCTACTCCATAAAGAAAAGAATGTTGATCTTTTAAAAGAATCCATTGCAGCATTATCGGAGGAGCAGAATATTTGTGTTACTTTGTTTTACTTGGAGGATAAAAGCTATCAGGAAATAGCAGGGCAAACGGGCTACGAAATGATGAAGGTGAAAAGCTACATTCAGAATGGAAAACGTAATCTGAAGATTTTAATGGATAAGAAAATGACTGGGAATAAATAATGAACGAGCATAAAAATATATTACCTAATGAAATCAGCGATGAAATGTTGCTGCTTTATACCGAAGGCAAACTATCGGCTGAAGATACCCGTAAGGTAGAAGAAGCTATGGCTTCCTCGGTGTTCATAGGGGATGCTGCTGAGGGCTTATTGGAAATAGACAATAAAGAAGGAATAAACGACATTGTTGGCGATTTAAACAAACAGCTAAAAAGCATTACTCAACAACAAAAGAAAAGACTTAAAAAACATAAACCCTTAGATATAAACTGGATTGTAATAGCCATAATGGTATTAACCATAGTTGCTGTTGGTGGATACCTTGCTGTACACTTTATGGTGAA
>CAIVPM010000274.1 GCA_903907815.1 uncultured Chitinophagaceae bacterium
GTGGAGCGATACTACAATAAAGTGGACAAGAGGATGAATAAAGTGGAGCGATACTATGATAAAGTGAACAAGAAGACGAATAAAGTGGACTGTTGACTACCTGATAGATTGAATTGCTTTCGGAAAATAGATTTGGTGTAAGGCTTTCGTGTTGGGGAAGCGGTGAGAACTCAGCTGGCATTTTTTGTATTGCCTGTCTCATTTTATTTTTTGTGAAGAAGAAAGAATAAACAGGAAACCTGCGCTATCTTTTTTCTGCAATGCAAATGACGACTATATAATTGGTATTTGGGAAATTACTTTTAGGATTACTTAAAATGATGGATATAAATCTTTTAGATTGGTCTATTTTTGTTGGCAGGCTTACATTTAGAGGCCGCAAGAGTCTATTTTCCTGCTGGGTGGATTAGTTGAAAATGATGTTGAGGGGAAAATGAGACTCTTCGGAGAAGAAAATTATAGTTTCAAGGTTTAGATTGATGCTATGCAAATCAGAGATTTGCTAACACCGTGACGTAGTCGGAGACTACGCCAAACAGCTAACAAGAGAAACACTATGGCGAACTGGGGATAGGCTTTTTCAGCCTAAATCAGCCTAAAGTTGTTCGTATTACGCTGTTTATACACTAAAATATAACTGGATATCTTTTGAATAGAGTACCTGCTGCGTAATATAAATGCAGTTTTATAAGGGATGGTGTTAGAATTTATATATTTGGAACGGCTTAAACCGCAACCTGAATTTTTATGAATGTATTTGAATGGTTGACATCAATTATCGCATGGGTACAAATTGTTTTATCACCAACTTTGTTTGGTTGTATTGTAGGCTTCTTTATTTATAAAAACTATTCCAATATTTATGGACTTATTACAGGGATTGTAATTGCACTATCAGGGTTAATAGTTGGTGTAATATTTGCAACCAGAGTATGGAAAAAAAGAGGTACAGTTGAATTTATATCGATAGTAGATGCATCTCCAGAACTTGACAATTTAGAGGACAACTAAATGCAAAGGCTGCGACTGTTAGGTGCAAGCATTCCGGACAACGTTCAAATTATAAAATATACTTATTAAATAAACAATTAATTTAAATCAATGAAACAAATCTTAACAATCTCAATAGCAATCTTAATTTCTGTAGCTGTATTTGGACAAAACTTTGAAGGTAAAGTCGTTTACAAAAATTCTTATATTAGTAAATTGCCAAATATTAAGGATGAGAAATTTAATTCTTTGATGGGAAATACACAAGAGTACTTCATTAAAGGAGGAGATTACAAATCTGTCACCAATGGCACATTTCTTCAGTGGCAACTTTATATCAATAAAGATAATAGACTTTACAACAAAATGTCAAATTCAGAAACTATATTCTGGAATGATGGAAGTGTAAATGATGACTCTATTATTGAAGTGCAACTCAATAAGGAAACAACTGAAATTCTTGGCTATAAATGTGATGAATTAATACTAACTTGTAAAAGTGGGATTCAGAAATATTACTTCAATTCAAAGCTTAGTGTTGATTCAAAACTATATACTAATCATAAAAATGGTAATTGGTATGAATATTTAAAATTAACTAATTCTCTGCCACTTAAAGTAGTAGTAGACAACAAACAATTTTCAATGGTAAGCATTGCTACAGAAGTGTTGCCTTTAAAACTTAACAGTTCAACATTTCAACTACCATTAAATGCAAAGACTGAAAAAAGTCCCCACTAATTAAACTATAATTTGAACAACTATATGATAACAAAAGCAATATTATTTTCAATTTTATTATTTACACTTGTTTCGTGTAATCATACTCCAAAAATAGATGCTCCAAAAGAAGAAACACCAAAAGCATTGGAAGACAAAAAAACTTCTTATGCAATTGTTTCTAAAAGAGGCGCTGAAGACATGGTTGAGAGTTTGTATAATGAACTTGTGAGTAAAAGTGTTGACTTAAAGAGCTTAGAAGTCAAATTTGATGAGCTTCAGAAAAGCAAAAGTGATAGTATCATTTCCTTTAATAATTTCAACAATAAAAATGACTTATACTTTAGTTCTGCAAATAGACATTGTGAAGAAATAAAAGATTCATTATTAAGAGTTAAAATGAGGAATCTTATTATTAAGAATATAACTAAGTATAATTCATCAATAGCAAGTCATAACGAGTTACTGAAAATTATTGAGACTAAGGAATTGACAATTTCTGACCTTCATAATATATTAAAGATTGTAAAGACTTTACCTCTAATTGATAAGTATCAAAAAGATAATTTACCAAGTACAAAATCTTTAGAAGGATACATTAAAAAACAAGACGAAACTATTAAAGATGCAGATAACATTAGTAATTAATGACGTCTTAATAAGCTGTTTTTCAACAGCAGCGGATAAGGTTTCAAATTAAAGGCCTTTCAGTGCCGCTGGAACTAAAAGATTGGAGCTTTTAGCAGGCATGATATCCATCATGCTTCTCCTATAAAAGGTCTTTTGAAAACGGTCTCCTATTCCTTATATTTGCTAAGTGAAAAAGAAACAAAATATAGGACTTGATTTTATAGTTGACAAACTGACCAATTCTATACAGAACGTTGTATCGGGTGACAGTTTTGCAACTGATATTACATTAATTTCAAATACCGATATAAAGAATGTTATTAAAACGAATAGTTGGCAATTTGATTGGAAGTTTGAGTGCAAACAACCTCAAAGAGATGTTTACAAATTGACAATTGTAAATAATCAAACTATTATTCAAGGTTTAATAAGTTTAGAAATAAAGTCTGACCATGTTTATATGCATCTTCTTGAAAGTGCTCCTTTCAACAAAGGGAAAACAAAAATTTATGAAGGTGTTCCCGGTAATTTAGTCGCTTTTGCTTGTAAACTTTCTTTTCAAAGAGGACATGAAGGAAACGTTTCATTCTTTTCTAAGTCGCAACTTGTTCAACATTATATAGATACATTAGGCGCAATACATATTGGTGGACGGATTATGATTATTGATACAAAAGCAGCCTTAAAACTAATCAATAAATACTTTTCAAATGAAAAATAAACTTAAAGAATTAAACGTAGATTATATAGGCGGACAAGAACCACTTACAAAGGAAGAAGAACTTCTTATTAGTGCGTTTATAAAAGCAAATAAAGAGAAAAAGAAACTCCGCACTATTGATAAAACAAAAGAAAAAGTAAAAACCAAAATACATGAACCTGCCTGATAAGTTCACAAAGCACAATAAAGGTTTTCCCTTCTAAATAGCAGGTTCGCTAAAAAGCAGTTTAGCATCAGTGGAGGATAATAGTTTATAACATTACCAAACTGCTATCACTGTGGGATTTTAGTTGCATTACATATACTTATCATTCTACCAAATGTTTGTTCCTATGGAACTTTTCCGTTACCCGGCTGATGATGAGTGCTTTTTTTGCAGGTGAAATAATTTGATGTTGATATTGGTGGTAGGAAAGATAGGAAAAGCTGGAACGGCCGCTTGCGGAACGCCCAAAATAATTGACAAATGATGATGGATAAAGGATACTATAAATACAAATACATTAATAACTGCAAGTAGCCCCATTTATAACAAAATGCCATTTACGGGAGGTCATTTTATCCTATTTATGCCTTAAAACAGGGTGTATATATAAAATCTATGTTACAGTTTTGCTTAAAAAGCGCTAATAGGGGGGTTAAGCCTTACCTTCGCGCCCACAAAAATTTTCATGGAAATTAGAAATATTGCAATCATTGCCCACGTAGATCACGGCAAGACAACATTAGTGGATAGAATTTTACACGCTACCAAAGTATTCAGAGATAATCAGGACACTGGAGATCTTATTATGGATAGTAACGATCTGGAGCGTGAAAGAGGAATTACTATCTTCAGTAAGAATGCTGCCGTTATGTACAACGGAGTAAAGATAAACGTTATTGATACTCCGGGTCACAGTGACTTTGGAGGAGAAGTAGAAAGAGTATTGAAGATGGCCGATGGGGTACTACTATTAGTAGATGCTTTTGAAGGACCAATGCCTCAAACCCGTTTTGTACTGCAAAAAGCATTGCACTTAAACCTGCACCCAATAGTCATTATTAATAAAGTAGATAAACCAAACTGCCGTCCGGATGAAGTACACGATGCAGTATTTGAATTATTCTTTAACCTGGATGCTACTGAAGAGCAATTGAATTTCCCTACTTTCTATGGTAGTGGTAAAAACGGTTGGTTTAATGATAGCCTTACTCAGACAGAAGATATTCTTCCGTTGATGGCGGGTATTATTAAGTATGTACCACCACCAAAGGTATCTGACGGTCCTTTGCAAATGCAGATTACTTCTTTGGATTACTCTTCTTTCCTTGGTCGTATTGCGATAGGTAAAATTACCAGAGGATTTATTAGAGAAGGTATGCCAATTGCCTTAATGCAAGCTGATGGTAGCATTAAGAAAACACGTGTGAAAGAATTGTACGTGTTTGAAGGTATGGGTAAAAAGAAAGTAGAGCAGGTAAATACTGGTGATTTATGTGCAGTGATTGGTCTGGAAGATTTCAACATTGGTGACACCATTGCTGATCAGGAAAATCCGGAAGCACTACCATTAATTAGTGTGGATGAGCCTACTATGAGTATGTTGTTTAGTATCAACAACTCGCCTTTCTTTGGTAAAGATGGTAAGTTTGTTACTTCCCGTCACCTTAGAGATCGTTTGATAAAAGAAACTGAAAAGAACCTTGCGCTGAAAGTAGAAGATACTGGTAACGCGGATAGCTTTAATGTATTTGGTAGAGGTATTCTTCACCTTGGTATCTTAGTGGAAACCATGCGTAGAGAAGGATATGAACTTACGGTAGGTAACCCTCAGGTTTTGACCAAACAAATTGATGGCAAGAAGTTTGAGCCATATGAAATCTTAGTGGTTGATGTACCACAGGAATTCAGTGGTAAAGTAATTGATCTTGTTACACAACGTAAGGGTGAAATGTTGATTATGGAGTCGAAAGGCGAAATGCAACACCTTGAGTTCGAAATTCCTTCAAGAGGTTTAATTGGTTTGCGTTCTCAAATGCTTACTGGTACTGCGGGTGAAGCTGTAATGGCACACCGCCTTAGCGAATATAAACCATGGAAAGGACCTATTCCTGGAAGAAATAATGGTGTATTGATTGCTAAGTTTGGTGGTACTACTACCGCTTATTCTATTGATAAACTACAGGATAGAGGTTCGTTCTTTATTGATCCTGCTGAAGATGTTTATGCTGGTCAGATAATAGCAGAGCATATTAAGCCAGGTGATTTGTACGTAAATGGTGTGGAAGCTAAAAAGCTTACCAACCACCGTGCAAGTGGTAGTGATGATAGCGTTCGTATTACGCCAAAGATTCAAATGACACTGGAAGAGTGTATGGAGTACATTCAGTTTGATGAGTGTATAGAAGTTACTCCTAAGAGCATTCGTCTTCGTAAGACTATTCTGGACGAAGAAGAGCGTAAGAAAGCAATGAAAAGTGGTAAGTCTCCAGTAGAATAATTGTATTCTACTTAGTGATAAAAGAAGCTCATACAGTGATGTATGGGCTTCTTTGTTTTTGGGGGATGATTAGCAAATTAGCGGATTAACTGATTGGCGAATTGGCTGATTGGGAAGGGCAGGAATACAGGATATTGAACCACTGGTGACACAGAGAAACACGGAGGACATTTTGTAATACAGAGTAATACATGGAGAACCGCAAGCGGTTTGGAACAGGGTGCAATGCTTATTAATTTATATACTTTAGTCACTACTTAAATTTAAAATTATTCGTCATAACATAACTGATGAATAAAATAAGTCCTTGTTGTTGTCTACAAAAGAAGTTAATTCGGAATTAATGTCATATTAATTATCGCTAAGCTGTCATTATGTCGCATTAATTGCTTCCTTAAGGGCGATTATTGATTTGGTACAATGTTTGAACTATAGGGATCAAACAACATTGTAAACAAATAAAAATTAAATAGTATGACAATCGTAAAAAGAAATCTCGGAAACATCAATCATGTATTTGATGAGTTATTAAATGGCTTTCCTACTCTGGAAAACCATCAACACAACAACTGGCACACCGTTCCAGTTAACATTCATGAAACAAAAGAAGCTTACCATCTGGAAGTACTTGCTCCGGGTAGAAAGAAAGAAGACTTTAAAGTGGAACTGGACAAAGGCTTACTGACTATCAGCTACGAGCAAAAAGAAGTAACAGCCAATGCGGATTACAAAACCGTAAGAAGGGAGTTTAAGTTTAAGAGCTTTAAAAGAACCTTTACCGTAGATGATGCTATCAATACCGATAATATTGAAGCTAAATATGAAGATGGCGTTTTAAAACTTTTATTACCTAAAAAAGAGACATTAACAGTAGCTCCTAAAACAGTTACTATACAATAAAAATAAGTTTGTGATTTAAGTTTTGGTTTGGGTTAAGATTAGGGTGGTTTTTTTCAGCGGCAGGATTTCTATCCTGCCGTTTTTGTTTAAACGCTTTCTTATAATATAAAATAATAAGCTGCTATCTGACATATAGCCCCTACCAGTAAACCAATATATACTTCGGGTACTGTATGATTACTTACCAGCAAACGAGCCGTACTAACCAATCCTGTAAGGAAAATGGCCGCTATGATTACCAATGATATAGGTGCCTGATAATAGATGCTAAAGAATATAATAGCCGTCAGCGCTCCACCCATGGCCATACCATGCAGACTAATCTTTATAAAGTTGTTGATGACTACCCCAATAGAAGTAGAAATAAATATACCAAAATAGAAGAACTTTAATACGATGGGCTGATCGGTAAAGTTGCGGCTTAAATAATACATCCACCAGTAAAAGAACATGGAAATAAAGAAGGGAATAATTCTTTCTTTCTGTGTACGCAGATACATATTCTCTATCAGCTTCAGCTTCCACATCAGAAAGACTGCAAAGCCCGGAAAGAACGCTGTCATCCAGAATACAGAGAATGTTTTCATGTGCAGTTCCCATGGATTGATTCCGGCAAACTCGAAAGGAAATATCCTGATGAGTAAGAAAAAGATATAGGTTGGAATGAACAGCGGATGGAAAATATACGAGATCAATTTTCCGGTAAACAAGAGCACAGGATGTTGTTTGTTCTGATTCATTTTTTATAGTTCTTTTCTTAATCTGGCAACGGGAATATTCAGCATCTCCCGGTATTTAGCCACCGTTCTACGAGCCATCTTATAGCCTCTCTGAGAAATAATTTCGGTGAGTTCATCATCGCTTAGTGGATTCTTTTTATCCTCGCCTTCTACTATTTCTATCATCACCGCTTTCAGTTCTTTATTACTTACTTCTTCTCCCTCGCTATTGATGGTTTTATCGCTAAAGAAATATTTCAGCGAGAAAGTGCCATATTCTGTCTGCACATACTTACTATTGGCAACACGACTGATAGTAGAAATATCGTAGCCCGTTTTATCAGCAATTGTCTTTAGAATCATAGGCTTTAAGTCCGATTCATCACCCGACAAAAAGAAAGCTTTCTGATAATCAATTATTGCATTCATAGTTGATAGCAAAGTATGCTGACGCTGCTTTATCAGATCAATAAACCACTTGGCCGAGTCTATCTTTTGTTTGATAAATGTAACGGCTTCACGCTGACGTTTATCTTTCTTGGTACCCGCTTTATAGTCCATCAGCATTTCTCTGTAACCATCACTCAGTCTGAGTTCCGGAGCATTCAGCGAGTTTAAGCTAACTTCTATATTACCATTCATACTCACCACAAAAAAGTCGGGGAGTATATAATTATCTGCCTTACTATTACCCACCAGATTACTACCCGGCTTAGGATTTAGTTTTACTATAATACCTATAACATCCTTCAGTTGTTCGGTAGTAATATTCAGTGAACGCTGAATCTTCTCGTAGTGCTTCTTCGAGAATTCATCAAAGTGTTTCTTCAGAATCTGTATAGCCAGATTAATGTCTTCGCCTGGTTCGCCCGTAATTCTTTTAAGTTGAAGTATCAAACATTCCTGCAGGTTGCGGGCACAGATACCCGAAGGTTCAAACTGTTGTATAAGCTTCAGTATTTCTTCTATCTCGTCAGGGTCAGTTTCTATGTTCTGACGAAATGCAAGATCATCAGCAATAGAAAGTAATTCTCTGCGTAGATATCCATCATCATCCAGACTACCCACTATCTGTTCGGCAATCTTGTATCTTCTTTCATCCAGATCCAGCATACCCAGCTGATTTACCAGCGTCTCGTATGCACTATCCTCATTCTTAATTGGTATTACTTTCTTGTCATCTATTTCAGGATAGTTCTCATCCTGCATTTTATAGGCCGGTATTTCATCGTCGCCCTCGCTGATATATTCATCCAGATTCAGATTGTCGTACTCATCCTCGCTCCCGTCCAGTTCGTACTCTTCCTCTGTTTCTTCAAACTCATCTTTTATTTCATCATCAGCCACTTTTTCCTCTTCCGATTCGCCCAGTTCCAGTGCAGGATTTTCTTCCAGTTCCTGATTAATATATTCGGTAAGGTTTGCTGTAGGTATCTGCAATATCTTCATCAGCTGCACCTGTTGAGGGGTGAGCTTTAATCCTAATTTCTGTTGTATTGATAGACTCTGTGCCATATTTCCATCTAAAGATGGCAAATATATTATTAACCAATCATCTAAGGTTATTTATAGTAGATAGATTTATGAATACAGGGAGATAGGAGGTAGAATATAGGAATTAGGAGAATACAAGGCAAAGAGGCAATAAGCAAGGAGTAATACAAGAGTATGAGGAATACACTTTTCGTGAGTCGTGATGTTTAATTCGTAGAGACAGTAATTTATTTTGAAAAGGAATTATACTATTGTCTGAGGATATAGTTCTTGTTTGTTTCTAATTCTTTTTCCGCTAAAGAACAATGCTGTTCCTATAAATACAAAAGCAATCTGAGTGAATGTTAATCGTTGAATCATACATACCTGTACCAGGACGAATAAAGTACAGATAGCACCTTCACCCATTATGTAACTGGTATAGCTTTCTTCTTCCTGCATAGCTAACCCGCAGGAAACTACACTGCCCATTCCCGGAAATATTAAAAGTAACCACCCTGGTATCAGATAGTTGTGGAATGGCGTATGTTGTAAATCCTGAACTGAATATCCCAGTGATTGTCCAGTAGGATCGGTAATAAAATGATAGGCTCCGTAAATAGCTGCAGTAGCAGTAATTGCTAAGAGTGTAATAGATATATGGCGTGCAATTTTCATCGTTATTATATTTTGTACAAAACTAAAACGAATAAAAGAGGGAAAAAATGATATTTAGTTAAAAAAGATATGACAGTTGTGTAGTTAACAGATGATTATGAATACTATTGAGCCATTAATTTAAACAATCATTCTAATTATAAACAAAAGAATACAAGCTGTTTCAATATCACTTTAGAATTCCATAACTTTTTGTTTTGTTACTTTAATTAGGGCGTTCCGCTATGGCGGCCGTTGCTGCCTTTCCTATCTTTTCTACCACCTCTATCAGCACCCGATTAACAGCAGGTTCAGTGGTGGTAGAAAAGGATATTCCCTGCAGCAACTAACGCAATAGTGTGCTGTGAATGATTAGTCGTTTGTATAGATTAATCAATGCTTTAATAGAGATGATAGTAGGTCTATCGCAATCGTTGAACAAGCGAGGGTTGCAAACCGCCTCACGGTGCTTTGATAGTAATTGAA
>CAIVPM010000275.1 GCA_903907815.1 uncultured Chitinophagaceae bacterium
ACTGGTAGATGAAGTACTCACAGGTTTTAAAGACAGTACTATAGTAGCAGCACTATCGCAACCTACTGCATTGGTAAGATGAATAGTATAAGAACCTACAGTATTGTATGTATTGCCATTCCAGCTATATGGAAGATCCGAAGGACAAACACTAACACTGGTAGAGGAAGTACTCGTAGGTTTAAAAGACAGTACTAATGTTGCAGCACTATCACAACCCACTGCATTGTTAAGATGTATAGTATATGATCCAGCTGTATTATAGGTATTACCATTCCAGCTGTAAGGCAATGATGATGGGCATAAACTGATAGCAGTACTGGAAGTAGTAGGAATATTTACAGTAACTGAAAGCGCCACAGAATCTGTACAACCAGCGCCATTGGTTACTATATATCTGATAGTAGCTGTACCAGCAGTGTTACCCGTAACTAACCCTGCATTATCTACCGAAGCAATTGTAGCATTAGTGCTATTCCATATACCACCACTGGTAGTATTACTCAACTGCGTTGTTTTGCCAGTACAAACTGAATTTACACCACCTATTGAATTAATAACAGGCAGACTATTTACCGTAAATAAAGTACTTACAGAATCGGTACAACCAGCACCATTATTTACTATATAACGTATGGTTACAGTACCGGAAGTAACAGTAGTTATATTACCAGAATTATCAATGGTAGCTACTCCTGTATTGGTACTAACCCAGGCTCCACCAGTAGTAGCTTCTGTTAACTGTGTACTCTTGCCAATACAAGTATTAGGAGTGCCTCCAATTGGTGCAATTACAGGAAGACTATTTACAGTTACACTTAAAGATACAGAATCGGTACAACCATTACTATTAGTTACTATATAATGAATAGCAGCAGCGCCAGCAGTATTACCAGTAACCATTCCACTATTATTTACAGAGGCAACAGCAGGATTAGTACTAAACCAAGTACCGCCAGTGGTTGCATTTGTTAATTGAGTAGTTTTATTTAAACAGATACTATTGGAACCTCCAATAGTATTAATTACTGGTAAGCTATTTACAGTAATTACTTTAAATACAGAATCCGTACAACCATTTACATCTGTCAAAATATATTTAGCAGTATCTGTTCCACTTAATAATCCAAAACATCCCCCTGTTACAGGATTAATTGTGGCATGCGAAGGATTTGATAAAGACCATGTACCACCAATAGTAGCATCCGTTAGCTGAATAGTTTTACCAAAACAAACAGTTGCAGGTCCAGCAATTGCAGCAATAACTGGCAAACTATTTACGGTAACATTTGTAGCAACAGAATCGGAACATCCAAAGCCATTTGTTACAATATATCTTATAGTTGCAGTACCTGCAGCGTTGCCAGTAACTTTTCCTGCATTATCTATAGAAGCTATAGCTGGATTAGTACTTACCCAAACACCTCCCGGAGTAGTATTGGTAAGTTGTGTTGTTTTACCAAAGCATAGCGTATTGGTTCCTCCAATAGAATTGATTGGTGGTAAAGGATTCACTGTAATTAATCTGGATACAGAATCCACACAGGCATATATAGAAGTAACGGTATAACGAATGGTATCTTTTCCTGCAGATAATCCACTTAAAATACCCGAAGAACTACCAATAGTAGCAACAGCCGTATTTAAGCTGGTCCATACACCACCCAATGTATCATTTGTTAAAGTAATAGCATGGGTTGCACAAACTGCAGGCAGCCCAGCAATGGTATCAATCAAAGGAGTGGGTCTTACATTTAATAATGCAGACACCGAATCGGTACAACCAAAATTATTGGTAACAATATATTTCACCGTAGTTGTATCTACTGTGTGTCCAGATACTAATCCGGTATTCGTAATAGATGCAATTAATGGATTAGCAGTAAGCCAGATACCACCAGTAGAATCATTCGTTAACTGAGAAGTTTTATTAAAACAAATATTTTTATTTCCTTGTATAGCATTCAAATGCGGATAAGGATTTACAGTAACAATTACACTATCAACCGTAACACAGGTAGTGGCACTATCGTATGCTGTAGAGATGAAATATTTCTGTGTTATAGGCGCTAAAGTATTGTTGGTTAAAGTAACAGTAGGATTAGAAACTGTAGCAGAACTAAGACCAGTAGTTGGAGACCAGGTATATTTAAAAGTAGTATCACCAGCTGCACCTAATGAAGCTATTTTTCCATGACATATAGTTCTGGCAGGACCCGCATCGGAAGGTGGAATATCCGACTTGATAATTACATTTCTAATTGAATGATTATCATAATTAGACCCTGTAGCGGAAGTAAACCCTAGGTATCCAACAAACAATGGTTGCTGCGCTACTGGTATTGTAACCGAAGAGAATAAAGTACCATTTAAATAAACAAAAACGGTACCTCTATCATACTTGATAGTAGCATGATTGTAGTTTGCTGAACGAAGAAAATCTAAGTTACCACCTGTATTATATATAGTAGGAAAACCAACTGCATTACACTCCCCATTTCCTGCATGTGTTGAATCCCAACAGGTAGCCCCACTACCAGAAGAGTTTTGAATAGTATATCCAAGCCCCCATCTGATTTCTAATTTAGGTACCTGATATCCACCATTACACTGGCAGTTGTTCCAGGTATCGAAACATACTTTTAAACCACTGGAATTCTGCGGTATACCAAGCCCCTGACCTATTACAAAACCTGCAGGAGGTTTATCAAGGAAACAAAAAGTAAGTCCATCAGCGGCATTACCATCAAATATTCTAAAATCAAAATCAGCAACCCACCTGCTACATTTAGCAAGGTTGATTGGTTGATTATAAAATATACCACCACTGGTAAAAGTAGTATTGGTAGGACAAAGCAATACTTCGCTGGAGTCGGTATATTTTACCTTGGCTACTTTAGCTTTCCCAACCATATTCCATCCTGCAGTATTTACAGGCGCACCAATTAAGGTAGCAAATGTATCTATCTGTGCAGAAAGATTTTCAGTAAGAAATAGGCATATTGCCGTAAAGAAAAGAAGTCTAATTTGTTTCATAATTATGACTGATTTAAGTTCAATTTTAAGTTTGCTCTTTCTAAAACCAAGTTGCTAAATTGTGATAAAAACTATTAGTAATTTTTATTGTTAATTAATTTATCTGATAATTAATACCCACCCCGTTACAGAATATAATTTATTTATTTTAATGATATAATAGTAAGTACCCATAGGAAGTGGCTGACCACCCCTTGTACCATCCCATAGATTATCATACTTATAATTTGTGTATACAATTTGTCCATTACGGTCAAACACTTTTACCTCTATATTATCATCAACAGTTAAATTACCAAATACCCATTTATCATGATCCCCATCACCATTAGGAGAAAACGTATTAGGTATAGCAGGTATATTTAAAACTTTCACTTTTATACTGGCAATAGTTGCACAACCAAAAGTGTCTACAATTCTTACCGTATAGTTTGTAGTTGCAGAAGGACTACAAACAGGATCCAATACATTATCACTGGAAAGATCTGTTGCTGGCTGCCATTGAATAGAACTTAGTGTTTCATTGGTCAGACCATTAAACTGAAAAGTAGTTCCAGAAAGAACAGTAGTATCGTATAGATTACCAAGATAAGGACCTGGCAATACATTCACTATTTTTTTTACAGGATCACTTACACAACCACTTGTATCGGTAAATACAACTGAAACATTATAAAAGCCAAACTTAGGATATGTATAATTCAGGTATATAGCAGACTGTGTATTTCCATTTCCCATTGTCCAGTTAGCAGAAGCAATATTATTAACTGAACCAGGATAAGTAGCCGTTACAGGTGAACCCACACATACAACTTTAGGAATAGTAACAGAAACAACTGGTTTAGGGAAAATTACAATATTAATTACATGGTAAACACTATCACATCCCTGAACACTTTTAAGGGTATCTTTTGTAACAGTTGATGTAGTATAAATAATACCATTGTGCGTTACGCTGGTGCATCCACTCCAGGTAGTATTCTGAACAACAGGCACTATTGGAGTAACTTTTATATTTACTACATTGTAAATACTATCGCAGCCTTGTATACTTTTTATGGTAGTATTTAATACGGTAGAACTGTTATAAGTAATACCATTGTACACTACACTATTACAGCCACTAAATGTAGCAGATTTAGTAACCGCAATCACAGGTGTAACATCAATATTTATTACCTCGTAAATACTATCACAACCTTGTACACTTTTTATAGTATTATTTAATCTGGTAGAAGCATTGTAGGTAATACCATTGTATAACACAGTATTGCAACCACTATAGGTAGAACTCTTTGTTACCGGCACAATTGGGGTAACAATTATATTCACTACATTATAAATACTATCACAGCCCTGTATACTTTTTATAGTACTATTCAATACGGTAGAACTATTGTAAGTATTACCATTATATACAACACTATTACAACCACTAAATGTAACAGTCTTAGTAACAGGCACTATTGGAGTAACATTGATGTTTACTACGTTGTAAATGCTATCACATCCCTGCACGCTTTTAACCGTATTTTTTAGTACAGTAGAACTAGTGTAGGTAGTACCATTATATACAACACTATTGCAACTATTTATATTAATAGTATCATTTGCTGCTTTTTTTGAAAAACTAGCTATAAAATTTCCAAAAGCAATAGGCTGATTTCCAACTGGTATTGTTGCAATAACAGTATTATTTAATGTACTAATTACACTTACGGAATTACCATTACTATTTACTGCATAAATGCTTCCAACATCACTCCAACTTAATCCAACAGGATTTATGCCTATTCCTATCGTTGCAATTAAAGTATTATTCAATGTACTAATTACACTTACTGTATTATCGGTATAATTAGTTGTGTATAATTTAGTTCCATCAGCACTAATACTTACCTCTTGCGGAGTATGTCCAACAGCAATTGTTGCAATTACAGTATTATTAGAAGTATTTATAACACTTACATTATTACTGCCAATATTTGCCACGAATAAACGCGTACCGTCTTGACTTATCACCATTCCTGCACAACCTGTACCAACTTTTATTGTAGAAATAACCGTATTAGTTAAGGTATTAATAACACCTACTTGATTTCCGCCATTATTAAAATATAATGTTAACCCATCTGCACTAATGCATAGAAACAATGGAGAAATAGCAACTAAAATTGTTGAAGTAACAGTATTTGTTGAAGTACTGATAACACTTATTGAATTACTATGACTATTAGCTACATAAACTTTTGAGCCATCAGGACTAACAGAAATCCCTTCTGGAGCATTCCCTACTGGTATAGTAGCCATAACAGTATTGTTGGATGTATTTATAACGCTTACATTATTGCTGGAATTATTTGTAATATACACTCTTAAACCATCAAGACTAGCACTAACTCCATAAGGATTATTTCCAACTGGAATTGTAGCAATTATTGCATTGGTAGCTGTATTAATAACACTTACATTATTGCTATTATAGTTTGGAATATATGCATAAGCAGACTTCATACCCACCGTAATATTTGCCAGAACATATACACTATCACAACCCTGATAACTTTTAAGTGTATCCTTTACTATAGTAGAATTTTGATAAATATTACCTTGGTATGTTACACTACTACAGTCAAATAAATTTAATGTCTTAATTGATGGAACAATAGAACTGATTACTATGTTCACTACATTGTAAATACTATCACAACCCTGTATACTTTTTATAGTACTGTTTAAAACAGTTGATGTGCTATAAACAGTTCCATTATAAGTAACGCTGTTGCAACCAGTAACTGTTGAAGAATTAGTAATAGCTATAATTGGGGTAACATTAATATGAATAGTTTTATAAATACTATCACAGCCTTGTTTACTTTTAATAGTACTGTTTAATACTGTAGAACTGCTGTATGCAGTACCTGAATAAGTTACACTATTACATCCACTAAATGTTGAGTCCTGATTCACAGGAACAATCGGCGTTACATTGATATGTATGGTTTTATAAATGCTATCACAACCCTGTATACTTTTTATAGTACTATTTATTACTGTGGAACTTTTATATACAGTTCCATTGTATGTTACACTATTACAACTACTAAAAGTAGAATCCTGCACTACAGGAACAAGCGAACCTACATTGATATGAACTTTTTTATAAACGCTGTCGCAACCCTGATAACTTTTAATAGTGCTATTTAATACAGTACTGTTATTGTAAGTAATACCATTGTAAGTAACACTGGTACAACCACTAAAAACTGAATCCTGATTTACAGGCACAATTGTATTTACATTTATATGTATTGTCTTATAAATACTATCACAGCCCTGCACACTTTTAATGGTACTGTTTAATACAGTAGAACTATTGTAGGATGTGCCTTTGTAGTTAACAGTATTACAACCGCTAAAAACTGAATCCTGATTCTTAGGAACTATTGGCGTTACATTTATATGAACAGTTTTATAAATACTATCACAGCCCTGCACACTTTTTATAGTACTGTTTAATACAGTAGAACTATTATAAGCTGTTCCATTATAGGTTACACTATTACAACCACTAAAAACAGAATCCTGATTTTTAGGTACAATTGTAGTTACATTTATATTCACTATATTGTAAATACTATCACAACCCTGCACACTTTTTACCGTATCTCTAAGCACGGCAGAAGTAGTATATATAATGGTTTTATAAGTTACACTATTGCAACCACTTACCGTATTAGAATTGGTAACAGGTGTTATGGGCGTTACATTGATATTAACCGTACGATAAACACTATCGCATCCGTTTATATTTTTGATAGTCTGGCTTAAAACGGTGGAAAAATTATAAGTAATTCCATTATAAACTGTCTGTCCATTACAACCACTAACTGTAATAGTATCTTTAACAGGTACTAATACTGTAATAGTAATGGTATCGGTAACTACAGCAGCACCATCTGTTACCCTGAACCAATATTTTGTAGTAACGGAAGGATTTACCGTAATGGTAGGCGTAGTAGCACCTGTAGACCATAGATAGGTAATATTTCTTTTCTCAAATTCAATTACGTGAGGAGAATTAAAGGCATTGTATTTATCATTCCATGAAGTACTATCGTACCATATCTGCGCATAGTTTTCGGCACCGGGTCCACCCTGCTGATTATTGGGTTCACCCGTTTTCCAGTTAGCGTAGGTAAATGGTTCGCCAGATGCATTAATCCATCCACCCGACTCTTCGGCATAAAACGGACTTAAAGTATCCTGGTATAAGCCAAACCATATATAATCAGGAGAATTATTTAAAGTATTAGTAGTAGGTACAATGCTTCTTATATAGGTGTTTTCCTGCAAACTATTTATAGTAGCCAGATGACCGCCATTTTGCATAATAGCAGGGTTAGCACTTACTGCTGCATTGGCATTTGTCCAGGATGTATTAGCAGCAGAATAGAAATAAGTGTTTCCGCTGCCGGCATTGTTTACAAAAGGTCCATTATAACCCACTAAACTTGCTGGAGCATAGGTAGATATCATACCACTGGTATCTGCAGTTAAAGTAATAGGAGTAGCACTACAAATAGTAGTATCATGCTGTAACAACTTTGCTTTAAGCATTGTTACATAATGACTTTTAGATCCTACACAACCATTCGCATCGGTAACCATTGATCTGTACCAGCCAAACTGACGGGTAACAGGATAGGTTTGTGTGGTAGCCTGGAAAATATTGCCTGTACCAGCAGACCAGTTATAAGTAGCAAATCCATTACCTGCATCCAGCGTATAAGAAGCTGGCACACCTTTTACTACAATGGTATCAGCTGCGTAATTATACCCAGCAATAGGACATATTCTTTCGTACAAATCGAATTTAAATGAATTGCCTGCACTATTACTTGGATTTACAGCCCAGAAAGCTACAGTAGCAGTAGCACTATTCAGCGGAATCCAGAAATCGTATGTTGGAGGAAAGTAAGTATTGTATAAGCGTTGTGTAGGGTAAGGCTGGCAGCTGCCATTTAAAGTCCATCTGCCATCACAATTACCATTACCAGTAGAATTAGGGTTTTGCGATAAAAGATAGGGAGTAACATTTGAACCATTTGTATTAAACTCAAAAGCAGCATCGCGCTCCCAGGCATTATTATTAAAGCTGGGTCTGTATTGCCCACTTACCTTTAGTTTATATGCTTTATTAGGATTTAAACCAGTAAAAGTGTACGACCAGTTACTTCCCCAACTTGGAGAATAAGTTTGCAATTGTGCAAACAACTTAGTCATCCAAAGAAGACAAAGCAGGCAAATGAATACTCGTTTAATCATCATACAGCTAACAACTTTATTAACAGAAAAGGAATAGAATATTCTGGCTTATACTCTAACTAAAAAACAAATGGGGCCTTTTCTGAAATTTAAAAAACAATCTTGCTTGCAAATATGTGTATTTTATACACATTAAATATCAAATTTGCTAATTATTTTTAAAAAGGGAGGAAGAAAAATGAGGGAAATGATAGGATTGAAGAAAAAATACTGGCTGAAAATGATTACGAAATAGGCGTAGCCTACCGAGTAACAATCCGATTATTAACATGCTTTGCCGAGTGGAGGTATTAGGATTCAGACAGCCCAAACAGAAGCACGTAAAGAACAATGATGGAGTGTGTTTGTCAAGCCACACTTGCACAAAGTCCAATATTAGGTGCAGGTGATTGTCGAATCTTAAAATTTGGTTGGAAAGGGAGTACCATACCTCTGCGCATTCATTTCTTTGAAATCATTCTTTAGCTTACTGAAAATGAGTTTTTGATTTTCAAATAACATATCTTCTGATACTATTGTTTTGATAATGTTTACATTGCCTTGTCTTTCTCCAAAGCAATAACCTTGAGAAGTAGCAGCGACAAAGCTAATTTTTTCGTCTTTGGAGCTAGTCTCAAAAGAGTGATAAACTGATTTATAGTTTTCATCTATTACTGCACCCACAAAACCCCAGTCGTTCTTAAAGTAAAGTTTCATGAGGTCTTCGCTAGAAATGGATGTGTCTTTTATAATGCGTTCGCGGACTCTTTGAAAAAAATGTGGCGGATAGATTGTGCTTAGACCCTTATCGATAGTAGGAGCAACTGCATATTTACCTTCTGGTCGAGAATAAAGAGCATGTATACTGAGAATTGGATCTTTCCAATCACTTCTTTTATTGGCTACAAGGTCCACTATAAATACATTCTTTTTTTTGCCTGATTTTAAGTTGTAGGATTTTGTTAAAGGATAATGGCTGGCTTTCAAAACATATTTTTTAAAGTCTAAGCAACATTCTTCAAGCTTAATATGAAGGTTATTAATGTCCTCAAACACTTCTTTGTGAATTTCTTGAACCGTCATTGATGGCACTATCATGGTTGACCTTAGTTTGTATATATTATGTCGTGAGATTAAGGGTGCTCTGAACAATTGCACCTAATGGACAGCTATCGCGATGGCAGGGCAAGAATCCTCGTCTGCTGATAACCAAAGCTCAATACTGCCCAACGAGCCAAATATAAGAACTGAAGTTCAAAAGACCTCGTCAGCCCCAAACAAGGCTACGCAGAAAGAACTGAAGTGGAGGTTTTCGCGTCCCCCCTGCTATTGCAAATACTCCTGTTGGGCGTTCGTGCTTTTAAGCTGTTATTGGATTTATTTTTACTTGTCCTCCCACTGCTCTTAATACTTTTAATATGGTAGAGAACTGAGGTTTAGCTCCATCTGACAATGCCTTGTATAAGCTAGGTCTGCTTAAACCAGTTTCCTCAACAATTTTACTCATACCAATAGCTTTTGCTATGTGTCCAATCGCTGCAACAATTTCGTCATTATTGCCTTCTTCTAAAACAGTGCTCAGATATTCTGCAATCATTTCTTTGTTATCCAGGTAATCCGCTATTTCAAATTTTGTTGTTGTCATTCTTTACTTTTTTAATTTGCTCCAAATTTCTTTTGCTTTATCTATGTCTTTTTGTTGAGTTGATTTGTCACCGCCCATCAAAAGAATGATGATTTTGCCATCCTTTTCTCTAAAATATACTCTATACCCTTTTGCATAGTTAATCTTCAATTCTTTTATTCCATCTCCAACTGGTTTACAATCTCCAAAATGTTCGTCTTTTTCTAATTTTTGAATTCTGAATAATATTTTGGCTTTTGCTGTTAAGTCATTTAGTTTTCTTAACCATTTATCGAACTCTGTTATTTTTTAATGTAAAACATTATAAAACTGTATCCATTTGGATACAGTTTTAAAGACTAAAATTATAGTAGAAGATTAATTTTTAAATTAAGGAATCATCTGAAATTACATACAACGGACAGGTATCGCGATGGCAGGGCAAGAATCCTCGTCCGCTGATAACCAAAGTTCAATACTGCCCAACGAGCAAAATATAAGAACTGCTGTTCAAAAGTCCTCGTCTGCCCCAAACAAGGCTACGAAGAAAAAACTGAAGTTGATGTTTTCTCGTCGCCCCTGCTATTGTCAAATACTCCTGTTGCGCGTTCGTGCTTTTAAGCATTAGTCCAATCTTCTAATTTTATCCCAACTATTCGTTTAAAATGATTCGTGTTGTTTGTTACCATTGTCAGCTTATGGGTTACTGACGTTACTCCAATCAATAGGTCAAAATCGTCAATAGAAGTTCCAGTTTTTTGTAATCGTGTCTTTTCTTTGGCAAATAAATCCAATGAATGAAAAATTGGTAAGATTTGAACACCTGTAAGGAAATTATCTAATGCTTTTTTATTCTTTTCAGGCTTCTCACTTTTTTCAACTCCAAATTTTAGTTCAGCTAATGTTATTTCAGAAATAAAGCAATTCTCTGAAAGTACTTTGTCAAATTTAGCTTCAAGGTCAAACTTACCTTTCATGTAGAATATAGCTATGTTAGTATCAATTAAATACTTTTTCAAAATGATTCAATTTTTCTTGTGGAAACTCTGCTATTTCTTATTTCTTCAATAATTTCTTCTGCGCTTTTAGAGGAGTCAAATGCGCCAAAAGCTTTCTTAAATGACGACTTTTTATTACTCAAATCCGTCTTAACTGAAGCTGTAAGCTTCGATATTAAGTCTAACTTATTATTTGCACTTAAATTATCTAATAATCCAAGATAGCCGTCAACAATAGTAGTATTTATGTCTGCTGTTCTCATGACGTCAAAAATAAGGGATAATGTTTAAATGTTCATTCTAAAATTAGTCATCACGAATTTAGGGTTTTTCGAATAGCACGACGCCCAACGGACAGGTATCGCGATGGCAGGGCAAGAATCCTCGTCTGCTGATAACCAAAGCTCAATACTGACCAACGAGCCAAATATAAGAACTGAAGTTCAAAAGACCTCGTCAGCCCCAAACAGAAGCCACGAAGAAAAAACTGAAGTTGATGTTTTCTCGTCGCCCCTGCTATTGCTAATACTCCTGTTAGCTGTTCGAGCTTTTTTTTGTCATTTGTCTATAAATTCTGTTTTATGTTTTCGTATAAAGTCCACTTGAATTTGTTGTAAGTTTTCTATATCGTAAAGTTTATAAAATTCATCGTCAAATTTGTTCAATGGATTGTCGTCATACGATTTACTAAAACATTCAAGTGTACCGTCTTGATGTTTTGTTATTTTAGAGTTTTCTTTTTCGTAAATATCATTTGCTCTTTTGGTTAAGTCAGCAAACTTGTCTGCACCAACAAGTTTTAAAACGTCTGGTAAATGTTTGTAAAATTGTCCACTTGAATTAAAGTAAAATTGATTGTAACCACCATTATTTACTTCGGCTTCTAATAGCCAAATCATATAAATTGCCTGTTGTGGCTTATTCCAAGTCATTACAGTTTGATATTCCTTTTTATAGTCAGTTGGTTGTTGTTCAGATAAATTGTCAAATACAACTTGCAGTAAATTGTCGTCAGAAGTAGTGTCAATTATTTGTGCTGTCAATTCCTTATGAATAGATCTGTTCTTAAAATCTTCAATAGATTTTGAGATTTGGTCTTGTGTGTCTTTTGATAATTTTTTGTCCTTCTTGTTAGTCTGCACTGAACAGCCCAAAAAGTTAAGTAGCGTAGAAATAAATCCCATAAATATTATTGTTCTTTTCATCTTTGTAGTTGTCTTGCAGCCTGACAGCTAACGGACAGGTATCGCGATGGAAGGGCAAGAATCCTCGTCTGCTGATAACCAAAGCTCAATACTGCCCAACGAGCCAAATATAAGAACTGATGTTCAAAGATGTTCCGTCAGCCTATACTAAAGCAAAAAGAAAAAACTGAAGTCTAATAGCAGAATTAAAGTACACGCAGCTACAAGCTGCAAAGTATTACGTCACAGCCACAGGCAGTGACAAGTAACACTCCGCTTATTTTGTTAGCTGATCCGAGTGGGGGTTATATAAATCGGCGAATTATTAGGTTAATTGCTATTACATTCACTTCGTTGGAAGAGCTGAAGATGTGATTATCACTTACAATCACTTGACTGGAAGGTCTGAAGAAGTGATTACTACTTACAATCACTTCGTTGGAAGAGCTGAAGAAGTAATTACTACTTACAATCACTTCGTTGGAAGAGCCGAAGAAGTGATTACTACTTACAATCACTTCGTTGGAAGGTCTGAAGAAGTGATTATCGCTTACAATCACTTGACTGGAAGGTCTGAAGAAGTAATTACTACTTACAATCACTTCGTTGGAAGAGCCGAAGAAGTGATTATCGCTTACAATCACTTGACTGGAAGGTCTGAAGAAGTGATTACTACTTACAATCACTTCGTTGGAAGAGCCGAAGAAGTGATTATCGCTTACAATCACTTGACTGGAAGGTCTGAAGAAGTAGTTAGGGGAAATAAAAAAGCTATTAAGGACAGTAAAATAGCAATAAAGGGTTGCAATACAATGAATGTAGAATAAAAAACAAGTTTATTTGGTTGCTATCCTATCTATTGTAGCTGCCAGTGTTCTATCCTTATCGGTAACAATATTGCCCGCATCGTGTGTGGTAAGCCATATTTCTACTTTGTTCCAGACATTCGTCCACAGTGGATGATGGTTTGCCTTCTCTGCTTCTATTGCCACCCTGGTCATAAAAGCAAAAGCTTCTGAAAAATCGTTGAATTCAAACTTTTTATAGAGTTGATTATTGTTTTCTGTCCACATAGAGTACTAATTATGAATTATTAATTATGAATTATTAATTATGAATTATTAATTGAAAATAGGGAATACAAATTAAAGAATGGGGATTGCTTTGAATACAAACCCTTGTTGATGAAAATAGTCCAGCGTTTTGGGAAGGACAATCTGAAGGCGTTCGAAAGCTTTTTCGCTATCATGAAAAACTACAATGCTTCCTGCATCGGTATTGTTTTTTACATTCGTAAAACATTTATCTCCAGATATAGCAGTATCAAAATCACCACTCAATACGCTCCACATAACTATTTTAAAAGGAGTGGTATTTGCATCCTTGTTCAACTGCTGCATTAATACTTTTGCCTGAAACTTTTTTATTCTACCATAAGGTGGTCGGAACAATGTAGTATCAATCCATTTTGTAGCCTGTTGTACATTGTTTATATAATCTTCATCACTGGTATGCCAACCGTTTAAATGGTTCTGAGTATGGTTGCCCACCGAATGTCCTTCCTTAAGAATGCTATTATAAATATCCTGGTGCTCTGCTACATTTTTACCTATACAAAAGAAGGTAGCTTTAGCATTGTATTTCGCCAGTGTTTCCAATACAAATGGAGTAGCATAGGTATGTGGACCATCATCGAAGGTTAAATAGATAACCTTTTCATTGTCTGGCATCTTCCATAAATAATCGGGGTACATCCATCTTAACCAGAACGGCGTTTTTACAAAGTATTTCATAAGCAAAGTACATTAATATTTACCCCTCTGGGGATTGGGGTTAATCCTCTCCATATACTACAATATGAAAAGTTTTTTCTTTAAATTTATGAGCAACGCCACGCCCTTTTAAAAATTTTACCTGCGTATCTTCGTTGGTAAACAACTGATCAGAAAAAGACTTTATTTCCAGCGTACTTACACTTGGCTCTCCATCTCTTCTTTTTATAGAGTGGATAAAGGAAGTAAGTATCTGGGTATAATATTTTAAAGTATAGTTGGTAGATGCAAATAATTCGCAACCAATTATTCTCTTTCCAGCTACTGCTATAAAACCGGCATAGCTACTATCGCTATGTTTCATTCTGTCTATAAAATATTTTAGATAAGCAGAATCGGAAGTGGTTGGTTTAGGATATAGCTGATTATAAGTCCAGGATTCCGACTCCAGTTTTCTTTCTTTAAACTGTCTGTCTATTTCCTTCCATACTTCTGCTTGCCTTGCCGATACATCTATCTTTTTACGAAGATCCATATCAGCAGCGCCTGCATACTTAAAAGACTTTTCCTTTTTTGTCCAGCGACCTTTTTCTATGCAAAATACATTCAGATAAGTTGTTTCAGAACCACCGGGAGGAATCAGCTTTGTTTCTGCTATTACCCTATCCTGTTTTCCTCCTGCAATTATCTCTCCACTATTTACTAATATAGCTTTCTTAGTATGGTTTATTACTTCCAGCAGGTTTACATCCGATCCATTCATGTAATGAATTTCTTTAATAGAAATTTTACCTGTTTGCAAAGCCTTGCTAAACTCCATTATATCCTGTGGCATATAATCTAATGGAATACCATCGGTACTTAAACGGATAGGAATAAGTTGTAGATTATTGAAAGTCCAGGCAGAATCGTATTCGGTATATACAGCGGGATAGATTAATTGAGCCTTTATCTGCCATACAGACAAAAGGTTAATTAGTAAGTATAATATTGTTACTTTCTTCCCTATCACGTTGTAAAAATATGTTTAAATTGATAGTTTTATAACTTATTGCAATTACATAAAAGAGATATGCAATAATTTACATAATAGTGATAAATACTACCTATTAATTTCTAAAAAATCACAAACAATATTTTCAGTTTCACTGCAAGCTTTTGTAAGTTCTTCGTTTAATATACAAAAATCAAAATGGTGACTAAAAGATAATTCATACGCAGCTTTACTAACCCTTGTTGCAATATTCTCGGCAGAATCAGTACCTCTTCCTTCCAGTCTTTTTTGTAATACTTCAATAGAAGGTGGCTGAATAAACAAGGACAAACAATTTTTCTTAAACTGGCTTTTTACATGAATAGCACCCTTTACATCAATATCCAGCATCGGCGTTTTTCCTTCTGCCCATATTCTTTCAATCTCTGTTTTTAAAGTACCATAATAGTTGCCCTCATACACCATTTCCCACTCAATAAAGTCCTGGTTATTTATTTTATTCTCGAAATCATCCTGCGACATAAAATAATAATCCTGACCATCTTTCTCCTCCCCTCTTGGCTTGCGTGTAGCAGCTGATACCGAAAAACAAATTTGAGGATAATGTTTTAATAGGTAATGCGTAATAGATGTTTTACCAGCCCCAGAAGGTGCAGTAATAACTATTATCTTACCGTTTCCATTCATATTCATCATAAGGCAAAGAAAAACAAATAACAATAACAGTTATAAAAATAATTGGGGTTTAACTCAAATTGAACATTAGAAAATCAGATACTATTGTTTGAGTTAGTTTAATGACAAGGTATAATCTTGCCTGAGGTAGATTCCAGCAATGGACTTAAATAAGGAATATTGAGGTTGAGTCCTCTGAGTATTAATAAAATACCAATTAATGCTATAAAGAATGGGGTGATTTTACGGACTGTATTACGGACAGTAATATTCACCACTAATCCAAACCATGTAACGGCCAGCATTAAAGGAATAGTGCCAATACCAAATAGCAACATGAAGAATATTCCACCTTGTATACTTCCGGTACCTAAAGCACCTGCAATAGCTAAATATACCATTCCACAGGGCAGAAATCCATTGGCTACCCCAATCATGTATATACCAGATAGTTGTTGCTTACGGATAAACTTTGCAATAAATTGCTGGAGTTTAACCTGAAAAGATTGCAGGAATCCAACAGATACTGTTTTACGGTTTAGTTGATTAATGGCTAATACAATCAGAATTAAAAGGCCCAGTGCAATAGAGAAAGCCTGTTGCCATCCTCCTAAGAAGAATTCTCTTCCTACCAATCCAAACAGAATACCTAATAAAGTATAGGTAGTAACTCTGCCAGCATTATATAATAGTATTCCAAGAAATTTTTTGTGCGATGGTAGCAATTGTACCGGTAATGAAAAGGCAATAGGACCACACATTCCAATACAATGAAAACTACTGATTAATCCCAATAAGAAAGCCGGAAACAAAATTTGCCAGCCCATCTTAGTTAATCGTTATGTCCTTTTCAGAATAGAATTTCTTTTTATCAATATCCCAGGTAATTTTTACTTTATACCCAACTTTAGATAACATTTTTTTATCAATGGACTGTTTACCTTCTGTGTCTATTGCTAAAGGAAAATGTTTATCTTTCTCGCTATTGGTAGGACAGTAAAAGAATACTTCGCCGTTTACTTTCATTCCATTCTGTTCCTTTGGAAGCATTATAATAACTGCATCACTATTCTGTTCCACATTAATGTTGCTTAATTCTGCAGCATTAAGTTTGCCATCTATTTTATCCTGATATCTTAGTTCGTCTTTGTAATAATCTTTACTTACCAAGTCGAATTTGGTATTGATACATTTATATACCAAGAAGATTATGAAGCATGCAAATAACGCAAACACTAACAACATTCTATTTCCCCAGTTCATATAATAAGTTTTGGGTAATATTACGATTATTCTGATACAGGAGCCAAAAATTTTGTTGTAACTACACTAATTTTTTGATTCCCATTATATATCCCCAGTTTAATAATAGTAGATCTTTTATGTATATTTTTCTTTGCTAAAGTAATAAAGAACTCTCCCCATCCCTGACCTTCATTCTCCACTTTTACATATGGTTTTCCTATTAGCATAATAGAACCATCATTATCCTCCAGCTTCACGGTCATTGGAATTTCACGGGTTGTTTTATTAATCACTTTTACATTGTATAAGTTCTGTACACTATCCGTTCCTTTCTCCTGGAAAAGCATACCTGGCGCTCTCATTACAGTAGCGTCAATATCTTTTCTGGTAATTAACAGCATTGATAATAAAGAAAGTACCACCGCACAAAGTGCAGTGTAGAATTTCATTCTTCTGGTATAGTGTAAACTTTCGCCATTGGCTATTGAATTTTCAGAAGCATAACGAACCAATCCACGAGGACGACCAATTTTATCCATTATACCATTACAAGCATCTATACAGGCAGTACAACCAACACACTCCATTTGTACTCCATTTCTGATATCAATACCAGTAGGACAAACTCTTACACATTGAAAACAATCTATACAATCGCCTAACTTAGTTTCATCCTCTCCTTTCTTCACATGTCCTCTTGGTTCACCACGCTTGTAATCGTAAGCAACAATCATGGAATTTTTATCCATCAATACACTTTGCAATCTTCCATAAGGACAGATAACTATACAAACCTGTTCTCTGAAATAGGCATATACTGCATAGAATACATAACTAAAAATTACGATAGCAGTTAACCCTCCAACGTGCTGACTAATAGGTTCGGTAATAATTTTTTCTAACTCTTTTACCCCAATAATATATGCCAGGAAGAAATTGGAAATAACAAAAGCCATCATAAAAAACACAAAGTGTTTAAAACATACTTTTATTATTTTATTAGTATTCCATGGATCATTTTTTAGTTTACGCTGTGCAGCAGCATCCCCTAAAATCAGGTATTCTACTTTACGGAACATCAGTTCCATAAAATTGGTTTGAGGACAAGCCCAACCGCAGAATAATCTTCCAAAAGCTGCCGTAAATAGGATAATAAAGAACACAAAGGTGACCATTGTTAACCCAAAGATGAAAAAATCCTGTGGCCAGAATATTTTTCCAAAAATGATAAAGTGGGCTTTAGGAACATTGAACAGAAACAAGGGTCTGCCATCGATACTTATGAAAGGGAGTCCGAAGAAAACGGTAAAATAAAATATGCTTAGAAATGTTTTAATATTATAAAACTTTCCTTTCGGTTTTTGAGCATAAACCCATTTGCGTTTACCTCTTTCATCCACAGTAGCCATTTTATCTCTAAATCCTTCGGTAGCAATTTCGTTTATATGATCAAATTCAGAAAACATATCCAATTATTTTAGCAGTTGTAATAAGAATAGTGCAAAAATAAGCCCGGATATTGTTGACAAAATGTAACATAAGTAACATATAGAACAAGATCCGGGCCTAAAAGACTATTTTGCTTTTGCAGTAGAATCTACTTTAGCAGGAGCAGCCGTTTTAGAGGTGTCTGCTTTAGCAGTTTCTTCTACATATAAAGTTCCCTGAGGTGCTTTTGGATTAACAGGATTACTACCCTTTATGCTCTTTACATAACTTGCAAGTTGTGCAATTTGTGAAGGAGTATAATCATCTTTCCAGCTCTTCATACCTTTATCAGGATAACCATACTTAATGGTTTTAAAGATATCCTTAATACCACCACCATGAATCCAGAATTCATCGGTAAGGTTTGGTCCTACATTACCACCAGCATCTGCTCTGTGACAAGTAGCACAAATAGTAGTAAATATTGCTTTACCAGCCTCTAAATCGGAAGCTGCAGTAAGTAATTTTACGTTAGTTTCATCCACACTATTTGCAGCATGTTTAAGGTATTCAGCCTTTTCAGCATCTGCTTTCTCAAAAGAAATAGCTAACTCTTCCTTACTCAATGGAGCAGTGTGTGCTACGTGATAACGATACAGGTAAATACATGCAACAAATATGGTTAAATAGAATCCATATAACCACCATGGTGGAAGACGGTTATCCAACTCACGGATACCATCATAGTTGTGACCTAAATCAATTACAGACTCTTCTTTCATTGGTCGGAAGCTATTAAACTTATCCCACCAATCATTGAATGCAGAAGGAGTAGGCTCTGCAGATTCTTCTACACCTTTTAGCGCAATTGTTTCTTTCTTAAGTAACAATTTCAGGTTATATAATAATACATACAGTATTAATAATTCTAAAAAGATTACTGTTAATAAAGAATAGAAAGATGTTTGCGATAAACCAGCAATGGTATCTACTACACTTGCTGTAGCTGCTGCAGGAGCAGCGCCTTGTGCAAATAAAGCTGAGCTAAGAAATAGACAGAAGATTAAAGTCATCGCTTTGAATGCTCCATCATTTCTTTTTCTTTCATCTACATAGCGTTGCAGGTTAACCTTAGCAGCGTTGATAACAACGCTGGCTAATAATGCTATAACAACTAATAAGCCAATAATAATTATCAGCAATACAATGGCTAAAGGATTGGCTAACTCTGAAGGTTTTGGTGGACCTGCTGCAAACGCAGTAGGCATAATCATCATGCCTAACAGCAGTACCAATAATTGTTTACTAAGTTTTTTAAATATATTTTTCATATAATTTATGTTGATTTATCTACTAATTATTTAATGGTAACTGATTAATTTCATTAATCATATTCTTATCAGCTTTCCATGCCCAGAATGCTACCCCTAAAAAGAAGGTAAAGAAGATGGCAAAAGAGCTGAGTGCATAAATATCTACACCGCTTATTTTCTCTAAATAGTGAACAAATTTCATTTTACTATTTTTTTAATGATTGAATAATTAAGGTAAAGAAGCTGTTGTAGGTTTCTTCTCGCCTTTAATATCCGTACCAATTCTTTGTAAATAAGCAATTAGTGCTACGATTTCTTTTTTCTGAATATTTTTCAAATCAATTTCTTCACTTACAGATGCCAGTTTTTTAATCTGATCATCATTAGTAAGTCCATCAGCAATTTTCTTAGCTTGTGCTTCTAAATCAGTATTAGCCTGAGCATCATATCCTGCTGGATAAGGTACACCAAGTGTTTGCATAGCCCTGATTTTAGCAGGTGTGATAGCAGTATCTAAATCATTAGCATATAACCAAGGATAGTTAGGCATGATAGATTTATCCGAAGTATTTCTTGGATTCAACATATGCATGAAATGCCATGAATCTGGATTCTTTCCGCCTTCACGTGCTAAATCCGGACCAGTACGTTTACTACCCCATTGGAATGGATGATCATATACAAATTCACCCGCTTTACTATACTCACCATAACGAACTACTTCATCACGGAAAGGACGAACCATTTGAGAGTGACATAAGTAACAACCTTCTCTGATATAAATATCTCTACCTTGTAACTCTAATGGAGTATAAGGCTTAACAGAAGCGATAGTAGGTATGTTTTCTTTTACTAAGAAAGTAGGAACAATTTCCAAAATACCACCAATTGCAACAGCTACTAAACTAAACACTAACATTTGAATTGGTCTGGCTTCAATCCATCTGTGCCAGTATTGTTTACCATGCGTATCCACCACTTTAGCCAATGCAGGTGCTTCAGCAGCTTCATCAGCAACAAAACTTCCTGCCTGAACAGTTTTATATAAGTTGTATACCATTACAAATACTCCGGAAATATAAATAGCACCACCTACACTACGGGTAATATACATAGGTATAATATGGGTAACTGTTTCTAAGAATTGATATTTCAAAGTACCTTCTTCTGTAAATTGTTTCCACATTTCTGCTTGTGTGAAACCTGCCCAATACATTGGAATTGCATAAAGAACAATACCGATAGTTCCAATCCAGAAGTGGTTTGTAGCCAGTTTCTTAGAATATAAAGGTGTATTGAACATTTTTGGTATCAGATAATACAGTACTCCAAAAGTCATGAAACCATTCCATCCTAATGCTCCTACGTGAACGTGAGCAATAGTCCAATCGGTAAAGTGTGTAATTGCGTTTACACTCTTGATACTCAACATTGGTCCTTCGAAAGTAGCCATACCATAACAGGTAACTGCAACTACTAAGAATTTCAATACTGGTTCTTCTCTTACTTTATCCCAGGCACCTCTTAAAGTAAACAAACCATTCAGCATACCACCCCAGCTTGGCGCAATCAGCATGATACTGAATACAGTACCAAGACTTTGAGCCCAATCAGGCAATGCAGTATATAATAAGTGGTGAGGACCAGCCCAGATATAAATGAATATCAAAGCCCAGAAGTGAACAATTGATAAACGATAACTATATACCGGACGGTTAGCTGCTTTTGGCAGGAAGTAATACATCATACCCAAGTATGGAGTAGTAAGGAAGAATGCAACCGCATTATGTCCATACCACCATTGAATTAATGCATCCTGAACACCAGCGTACCAGCTATAACTCTTCATGAAAGAGAAAGGAATTTCGAAAGAGTTTACAATGTGCAACATAGCAACGGTAACCCATGTAGCAATATAGAACCAGATAGCCACATATAAATGACTTTCTCTTCTTTTAATGATAGTACCAAACATATTGATACCAAACACAACCCATACAAGTGTAATAACGATATCGATAGGCCATTCCAGCTCAGCATACTCTTTACCACTGGTATAACCCATTGCTAAAGTAAGTGCCGCAGCTACTATAATTAACTGCCAAACCCAGAAATGGATCTTACTTAAGGTATCATTAAACATACGCGCTTTACACAAACGCTGTAAGGAGTAATAAACCCCCATAAAAATACCGTTACCTACAAATGCGAAAATCACCGCATTGGTGTGGATAGGTCTTACTCTACCAAATGTTGTAAACGGAAGATTGAAATTTGCTCCTGGCAAATAAATCTGAACTGCAATCAGCAGCCCTGCCAACATGCCCACTACGCCCCAGAGAACAGAAGCATAAGCAAACATTTTAACAATCTTGTTGTCGTAATAGAATTTTTCTACTTGCATTGTTTTGATTTGTTTATGAAAAAATATGTGGTTAAAAATTAAAGCGTTTTATTTTATAGGACTGTTTGGAAGATCACTTTCTTCGAACAATATCCTCATTGGTGGGGAGGCTTCGTCATCGAATTGTCCAGATTTGACACTCCAGATAAACGCAACTAAGAAAACGATTGCGATGCTAATGCTGGCAAATAATAAAATGATTATGGCACTCATATAGTTACTATTGTTTCTAATTTTAATAATTAGAATGTCAAAAGTATCTTTAGTGCAAACGATGACAAATGACATTAATCATACAGAACTATGATATGCATCATCTAACGCAGTTTTGCAGAATTATTTTTAAACAATACTGCAATAAGATTAAACTTTTCTACACTTATTTACAAGATAATAGAATTGTTTGAACAACCAGAAATTAGAAAAAACAAAAAAGCTGTATAAATAATTATACAGCTTAGTCATATTAGCTTGTAAAAGATATATTAAACTTAAATTTTCAAACTAAATAAATAAATTTCAGAAGCTAAAACGGTAATTTAGTAACCCTTATATAGTCCAGCATAGCAGCATTGGTTACCTCATTCATGTTGGCATTTTCTTTCTCCAGACTAATCGTTAAGACATGTTTCCCTTTTGTTAACGAAATCTGAACGGCATTCGAGAAGCCCCAGTTGCTCCATTCATCATAGCCCCTTTGTGGAAACACCAGAGAGCCCACTCTTACCCCATCTACTTTCAAGGTTCTTATGGCACACTTGTTCTCTGTATTAATCGGTCCATTGCCATTGGCATATTTTATATCGATAGTGTAGCGTCCAAATTGGTCAACTTCAATGGGTACGTTCACCATGGTATTTACGGTAGTGCTTGTTTCTACAAAACCCGCTCCCGAAAATCCTTTGTAAGGAAATTTAGCAGCCGGATTAGTTTGCTCTATTTCTACTTGCTGGCTTTTATAATAGAGGCCTATAGGTTCGGCAGTAAATGACGCTACTCCATTGGAGTCTATTGCGGTTACTGTATATTCATGAAAGTTATTAGCAGCAATAGTAAATTCATGCTGTGAACGGTTATTGATCCGGGTAGATTCTCCATCTTCATATACTATATACGACTTAGCATTATCTACAGCAGTCCAGCTCAGTACTGTATCGGTCAATTGCAGCTTAGGTGCTTTAAGAGTAGTGTAGTTATTTACCTTATTAATAGTACCTCCCAATTCGTTATCCGCCAATACAATTTTAATGCTATGATGCCCCTTGGTAGCAGCAGCAATAAAATGCGCATCAGTTGGTTTTCCATCTACTATAAAAGAAACAATCCTGTTGCCATAGCCGCTCATTACAATATCCAGTACAGCATCTCTGTATGTAAAGTTATTGAGCGTTCTATTTCCTTTCAAACCCTTTGGTATAAAGGGATGGAAGTTTAGTCTATCCTCTTCAAATTGAATACCGAACAGTACTTTTTGTACAATGCTGATATTGCCCGATATACTCCAGAGCATGATGCTCGAATTTACCTGCGTACCATTATAGTCGCCATTGTCCACCACCATATTTTCTTTGTTGGTCAGGAACATTGCAGCAGGACGATAGAGGTCGGCAATACTCTCTGTCACCGCTGTTTCATTACCCGCTTTAGCAGCCGCCCACAACCAGTAAGTCTGTACAAAAGGCCAGATAGCATTGTTGTGGTAAGGTGGTATTTCTGGTATCTGCGGATAGATACAAGGTATACCAAAGCTGGTTAATGGCGTATGGCTTACTATCTCTTTTGCCCTTGCATCATCCGCTATACCAAATATTACACAAAGTGCTTCTCCCAATGCCTCGGAGCGGGGTGATACTATCTTATAATTTCGGCCATACAGGTACTGTCCGTAATACTTTTTCTCTGGTAACCACAAGTAAGTATTAATGCCTTTCTTAATCCTTTCCGCTATGGCAGTATGTTTCACTGCCACATCCTGATGCTTTAGTGTGATGGCCATCTTTGCAAGCACTTTATTAGCCTGAAAATGCACTGCATTAGTACCTAAGTTTTCGCTCTCATAAATATCGGCAGGCTGCATCCATTTAGGGTAGGTCTGCTCTCTCCAGTCCAGAAAGCTCGATTCTCCTCTTACCAGTCCAGTTGCTTTATCGTAGGCATTCAGCTCATCATCATTCACCGAGTTGAGTACTATTTCGTATGCTTGCTGCAACCAGTTTTTATCCCCCGTAGCCACATATATTTCCCATGCAGCCACTGCCCATATCATTCTATCGGTACTTACCGGCCATGCACCACCCGTACCCGTATCCTGAATAATCTTTTTCTTCTTATTTACCTTTCTCAGCAAGCTATATTTTGCAACCAGTGGTTGCAGGTGCGCCATAGAAAGTATAATGCTATAACTAATATCTCTTGTCCATACACCGCCCCATTCTTTACCGGTTCTAAACGTACTGTCTTTCTCTATTGCCTTCAGCATTTCTTCCAGCGACATATTATACAATGCATCTGCAATTGGGTAACCAGAACTGTACTGAGGATAAGGCGAAATATCTTTCTGCAAGGTCCATTCTGCATCAGTTTTTTGCTCGTCCGATTGCTTGTTCAGCACCAACTTTATTTCGTATATACCATCGCCATCCTCGTCTTTCAACTCCTTTTCTTTGCGGGTAAGCAAGTTATCGAAATCCCAGGACAGAGGACTTGTGCCGCCTGCAATAAATACGCCTTTAAAGTCTTCTTTATATACTTTATCGCCATTTACACTGGTATAAAAACCCTTCTCTTTAAACTGTTTCAGTACTGCTCTAAAATCAAGTTTGATGGTTAGTTCCGAATTGGGCTGTAAGTATTTTGTATCGGCAGAAGCCTGCTGTAGTTGTTCTCCAAATTTTATGATTGGCGTACTCGCTTTACCCTCGGTAGTTACCACGGTAAACTGATGATTCATGCCCATCAGCATTTCATTATCACGACCATTAATAGCAAACTTAAATTCAATAGTAGCCGACTGAAACAGATTAGCAGGACTCTGATAATTACTTACAATATGGGTAGGCGACAATGCAGTAGCCTCGTACTTTCCCTGTACTACTTTATCTTTTTGGATACTAAATGCAGGAGATTGATATACAGGCTGCGCTATACCAATAGTATAACAGACAAGCCCTACAAACGCAAAGTATATTTTATTCATAGTGAAGCAAATTTAAAAGATATATGTAGATGGGATAAAAAAAGCACCACTCTTTAAAGAGTAGTGCCTAAGTATTCTTTGTATCAATCATCAATTGTATTGTATTTTCTCCCTTTTCCTTGGGAAAGGGGTTGGGGGATAGGCTATGGGTTAAATATCAATAGCTATAGGTACAACTTATGGAAAATGTCAAAAAATGAATTTACCAACCCTGCAATTAATCAAATGATCGCAATACTACTTCAGTTTTTTATCTTGCTTCTTTGGAGCTAAAAAATTATCTCCCGTCACTACACTTTTTCCTGTTTTACTTTCCAGTTCTTTACGGGCATTCTTAGCAATACTTCCACCTTTCTTTCCTGCTACAGCATTTTCTTTCACTCCCTTAGCTTTATCAGCTTCTGCTATCGAACGGGTCGAAAGTTCTGCCAGTGCGGTAAAAATCAATTCTGCCTCGCTCATGTGATCCCGAAGGTTTTGCGATTTCAATCCTTTCAGGTCTTTATGCTTCTTTACCGTCAATCCTGTCCATTCCGAGTGAATAATATTTGTCAGAAAAGCAAATTCATCCTGCTTTTCTACTCCGCTTTCTTTCCAATAATCAGTCAGCTTATTACGGGTTTCCTGACCCGTCATTCTTTGCTGTATCCACTTTTCACTTCTGCCCATTTTTTGCCAGTTTCCCCTTGCTCTGTCCACACTTTCCCCAGGATCATTTATTTCCTGCATACGCTCATATCCTACTTTTGCCAGCCATTGTTTAAATGGTTCAGCCTTAGGGCTTGGTATCGATTGTATAATTCTCAACAGAGTTTGTACGTTAGCAACGTCTGTTTCCCTCATTTTCCCATCACTTGCCTTCAGTTTCAACTGTCGACAGATTGTCGACAGTTCCAGTCCATCTTCCAACTGTACCCTTACCTTCATTTTATACCAGTAATCTCTCGCATTACTACTATCGGTCAGTATTTCTACAACATCAATAACCGAAAAATACCAACATTCTTCTTTATCATCCCAATGGCTTCTTACTTTCTTATGCTCAAACAATTTTAGTTCACTCATCTTATTTATTTCTTTATACCCAGTATCAGTTTATTCTTTTACAATCCTCTTTGCCATAGTAGTATTTTTTATACCACATCCCCTTCCAGTTCTTTTCCCCGTTGCAGGTGTTCTTCACCTGCAACTAAAACTCAACCATCAATAGTAGCCGACTGAAACAGATTGGCAGGACTCTGATAATTGCTTACAATATGGGTAGGCGACAATGCAGTAGCTTCGTACATTCCCTGTACTACTTTATCTTTTTGGATACTAAAAGCAGGAGATTGATATACAGGCTGCGCTATACCAATAGTATAACAGACAAGCCCTACAAACGCAAAGTATATTTTATTCATAGTGCAGCAAATTTAAAAGATATAAGTTGATGGTATAAAAAAAGCACCACTCATTAAAGAGAAGTGCCTTTATATTTTGTTCAATTTGCTAATTAATTTTTGGGCGTTCCGCTGAGGCGGCCGTTCCAGCTCTTCCTATCTTTCCTACCACTGGTATCTACATAAATTTCTAAGCAGGTTTAGGGGTGGTAGGAAAGGATATTCCCTGCTGGCACTAACGCAAATACATCCATATTTGTTATTTACAAATTAGTAAATATGTTTTGCTACAAAGTATTTTCCGTTTACATTTTTAAAGCGACCTGCAACATAAATATTACCTTGACTGTTAGTTATTGATGAAATGTTATCATTAAAATAATAGGTGTGATTATCATCAACATAGCTCCAATTAATTCCATCCCACTTATTTAAACTATACCCACCTCTATTAATATTTCCTGAAATATAATATCCTGATAAATATATGTTTCCAGCTAATTCAGAAAACATTGTAATAATTTCCCCTTTAATGATTGAATCACTCGAACTGCCTAATTCGTTCCAATTAGTCCCATCCCATTTAGTTACAAATTGACGAGCAGAATTTCTCATCTCACAATCAGTATAAATATTGCCAGAAGCATCTGAAATTATCGTATTAATTATAGCTGCTTTTGCCAATAAATCAGTTGCCTTTACTATATTAACCCAACTTGTTCCATTCCATTTAGTAATATATAGATTATTTGAAGCATCGGTTAATGTTCCACCAACATATACACTTCCATTAGGATCTGTTGCAATACAATTTATTTGATTAAAAAATGTAGAATAACTTTTTATTCCATCAATTTGAATCCAGTTGTTGCCGTTCCATTTAGCTACATACCAGTTTCCTTGAGCATTAACCAAATTACCTGCTACATATATGTTTCCGTTTTTATCAATTGTAATAGTATAAATTTTGCCATTTATTATTGAATCACTTGAAGCACCTAGTTCGCTCCAATTTGTCCCATCCCATTTAGCAATATATGATTTTCCTGAAGTATTGGTGGCACAACCTGCAACATATAAATTACCGTAAGTATCTGTAATCATAGATGTTACACTGTTAACAAATTTAGAAGAATTTAACCCACCTAATTCACTCCAGTTATTACCATCCCATTTAGCGATATAAGTAAACCCTAACGAATTAGTAAAATTTCCTCCAGCATAAATGTTTCCTAACTTATCTGAAGTTACACTACTAATAATTCCATTAAATGTCGAATTATTTGTACCGCCTAATTCACTCCAACCTGTATTGTTTGAATTATTTATACTTTTTGTACAACTATTGAATCCAACAATAAATAAAACTAATACAAATAATAATTTACTTTTCATATTTAAAATAATTTTATAAGGTTTAGTTTATTCTTCATTGTTTTCTTCTTCTCCGAAGAGTCTCATTTTCCCCTCAACATCTATTTCAACTAATCCAACTAGGAGGAAAATTGACTCTGAGGCCTCAAAATGTAAGCCCGCCAACAAAAATAGAACAATCCAAAGGATTTATATTCATCATTTAGAGTAATCCTTAAAACTAATTCCCCAAATACCACTTCAATACCCGTATTTTGCAAACGAAGAAAAAAGATATCGCAGGTTTCCTGTTTATTCTTTCTTCTTCACAAAAAATAAAATGAGACAGGCAATACAAAAAATGCCAGC
>CAIVPM010000276.1 GCA_903907815.1 uncultured Chitinophagaceae bacterium
ATCTTTAAGTAAAATTGGGGTACCTGGAAAATTTTTAGTTGTATTATTAATGCTGTCTGATTTGGAACATGAATAGACTAGGCAAAGGATAATATAAGTTGATATTAATTTCTTCATTGAATCTATAAAGTTTTAAAAATACTTTCTAAATTCCGAATAGCTAAATAATAATGCAATTATTCGGAAATTTAAGGATGCACAATAATAGATATAAATCATAATAATAAAATTATTATTTCAGGTTAATTTTAAATGGACACTAAAGCAGAAAGTAAAAAAAATAAAACAAATTCAGTGAAGTACAGTCACATTTGGATTGTTCTTAGCTATGTATTTGTATTGCGTTAGTGCCAGCAGGGAATATCCTTTCCTACCACCCTTGAACCTTCTTTGAAATTGATGATGATACCAGTGGTAGGAAAGATAGGAAGAGCTGGAACGACCGCTTGCGGAACGCCCAAAAACTAATTAGCTAATGTGATAATATGCTGATGTGCTAATAGAACAAACAGCCAATACAAATTTGAAAATGGTGCGAATACAAAAAACTAAATCTAAAAAATAAGAGAGGACAAAGAAGCTAAACCTCCCTGTCCTCTCTGTATTGTCTAAGTACTATTATCTTATCAAACTACTTAAATGCATTAAACCCTGTTACATCCATACCGGTAATCAGTAAATGAATGTCGTGGGTACCTTCGTAAGTAATTACACTCTCCAGATTCATCATGTGACGCATAATACTGTACTCGCCGGTAATACCCATGCCACCTAACATTTGTCGGGCATCGCGGGCAATATTGGTAGCTATCTCGCAGCTGTTTCTCTTAGCCATACTTACCTGCTGTGGAGTAGCTTTTCCTGCACTCATCAGTACCCCTAAGCGCCATACCATTAACTGTGCTTTGGTAATTTCAGTTACCATTTCAGCCAGCTTCTTTTGCTGCAACTGAAACTGTCCTATTGGCTTATCAAACTGAATTCTTTCTTTACTATAACGGAGGGCAGTATCGTAGCAATCCATTGCGGCACCAATAGCGCCCCAGGCTATACCATATCTCGCTTTGGTAAGACAACCCAATGGTCCTTTAAGTCCTTTTACGTTTGGTAAAATATTTTCTTTAGGCACTTTTACATTGTCAAATACCAGCTCGCCGGTAGCACTTGCTCTAAGGCTCCATTTGCCATGGGTAGTAGGGGTAGTAAAACCTTCCATACCACGATCCAGAATCATACCCACTATTTCGTCCTGTTCGTTCTTAGCCCAAACCACAGCAACCTGTGCAAAAGGCGCATTGCTGATCCACATTTTAGCACCATTCAATATATAATGATCGCCAGCATCTTTAATGTTGGTTACCATACCAGAAGGATTACTTCCATGATCGGGTTCTGTTAATCCAAAGCAGCCCAGCCATTCGCCCGAAGCAAGCTTTGGCAGGTATTTATGTCTTTGTGCTTCGCTACCATAAGCATAAATAGGAAACATTACCAGACTACCTTGTACACTCGCAGTAGAACGAACGCCACTATCGCCACGCTCCAGTTCCTGCATCATAATACCGTAACTGATATAATCCAGTCCACCACCACCGTATTCCACCGGAACGGTAGGACCAAAGCAACCAAGGTCGCCCATTTGTTTTACTATCTGTTGTGGAAATTCTGCTCTCTGTGCATAATCTTCTATGATAGGAGAGATTTCTTTTTTTACATATTCACGTACAGCATCCCTGATCATCAGGTGCTCTTCGGTTAATAATTCATCTACATTAAAGTAGTCGGGGGAGACAAATAAGTCTGTTTTTACAGCCATATAGCGTTATTATTTTGTAATTCAAAATCGTTCCAAAGTTCAAATGTATTGGAAATCGGTTGTTTCTTAAAATTGTATGTTATTTAATGTTCTTTTTCACCTTTCAGCAAAAATATTTTGTAATCTTAATTATTTTTCTATTTTCACGCCTAAATAAATGTATAAATGATGAAGAAAATTTACTTATTTCTTACTTTTAGTATTGTGTTGTTACTAAACAACTTAAATGCGCAAACTGTTCAGATAGTAGTTAATCCTGGTACATCAGGAAACATAGTTTCGGGTGCTGCTGCATACCATGCAAGTGAGTCTATATACCTTGCAAGTGAGATTGGAAATGCCAATTTCTTAACTACAGCAACTGCTATTAACCACATCGATTTCAGCTTAAATGCTCTTGGAACAAGTGGTAGTTTTGGTAGCTACACTATTTATTTGAAAGAAGTTACTGCAACTACAACTACTTTAGCTACTGGTACATATAGTACTACAGGATATAAGTCAGTATTTTCTGGCACATTTGCTCCTGCTGCTACAGGATGGGTAGGGGTAGATTTAACCACTCCATTTGTAAGAACTTCCGGTACCAAAAACTTAGAAGTAATGCTGGTTAGAAAAGATGGTGTAGCACCTGTTGGATATGTATGGAATGCTTCTGTAAGCAATGCAAATGATGCAACATTTACTCTAACTACTACCCGTAGATACAATGGTGCAACTACGCCTACTGCAACCTCTTCATTAACAGCTTCCATTTACAGAGAAGCTATTCAATTTAGAAACGTGCCTACTGCTGATGTATCGTTAACAAAAATTGCTTTTCCTGCAGCGTCATGTTATAATTCAAACCAAAGTGTAAGTGTTACTATTGCTAATTCTGGTAAATCTACTGTTATAAATGCAGGTCAGGCTACTGTTGCACTTACAGTTTCTGGTGCTAATACCTATACTGGAAGTAAGGCAAACATTGGTTCAATTGCTGTAGGTAGTACTGAATCGGTAAGTTTCTCTGGTATTAATTTAAATACTCCAGGAGCGAACAATTTCACTGCTATTGTTTCTTATGCTGGTGATGGAGATGCATCGAACGATACTGTAAGAGGTTCTTTGGAAACAGCTGGAACAATTTCTGCATTCCCTACTATTGAAGATGCCGAAGCACCATCAACATTTATATATGCTAAAGCTTTAAATGGCAACAGAAGTTTATGGTCATGGCGTTCAACATCTTACGCAAATACGGACATGACTACTGTTATTGGTACTGCAGATTCTATATATGCTCATGGCGGTACACATTACTACTTATTTGATTCTTATTCAGGTTCAAATTCTACTGGCTTTACTGGTATATTATATTCAGAGTGTCTTGCAGTACCTGCTGGAACTTATGGTATTGATTTCTGGATCACCCATGATACTTTATTCCAGACTTCAATGGATAGTATTTTTGTAGATGTATCTACTGACCGTGGTGTAACCTGGAACAGAATTCAAGGATTCCAACGTGTAGATCAAAGTGGTTCATATGATAGCCAAATTGACTGGGAACACAACACTGTAGATATTTCTGCTTATGCTGGACAAACTATACAATTAGCTTTTGAAGGACAAAGTGATTATGGTAACGTAATTGGATTAGATGATATCAATATCGCATCTACACTTCCTGTAAAATATGTTAGCTTCAAAGGTGCTCGTTCAGAAAACATCAATAAACTAACCTGGATTACTACGAATGAATTAGACAATACAGGATTTGAAGTTCAAAAAAGTACGGATGGTAAGAACTTTGAAAAAATTGGTTTTGTAAATTCAAATTATGTTTCTGGTAACGCTACTTATAACTTTAATGATGCTACAAACGATAGAGTTAGCTATTACAGATTAAAACAAATTGACAAGAATGGTAAATTCACCTATTCTGTAGTGGTTGTTATCAAATCTGCTGAAGCAGGAAATATCCATTTAGAAACAATTTATCCTAATCCGGTTGCTGCTGATTTGAACTTAAAAGTTAGCGCATTGAATGCAGATAAACTTGCTATCGTTATTACTGATGCTACTGGTAAAACAGTTGCTAATTACCATGCTTCAGTTGTAGCTGGTATGAATCATTTTGAATACAGTGTTAGCAACTTAAGAGCTGGTACTTATTATATTAAATTAATAGGAACTGAAGGTTCTACTCAAACACAGTTGTTCGAGAAGAAATAATTTAGCTTAAAATTATATTAAGAAGACAAATTTTTCAGTCAAATGAGAAATTTGTCTTCTTTCTTTTATATTTACCCCCAAATATTATTACATGATGAAGAAATTCTACTTATTGTTATTATCTACTGCGTTAGTGTTTACACTTAATGCACAAATCTTTTACTCGTTTAAAGATTCAACGGGTACCTACACTCCAATTACAGGTACTTATGTTACTTTGAAAGCATTGTCAACAGGTTCTGGTGTTGCCTCTTCTGCTTGGGATGACGGTTATGTAAATGCTATTGGATTGCCATTTACATTTACTTACAATGGATTAGCATATACCAAAGTAAATATCTGTTCTAATGGTTTTGTTTCTTTAGGAAAAGCATTTGTAACCAATACATCTACTACTGCACCTACCTATTATTCAGGTGGTGATCTTACTGGTAGTTTGGCAGAAGATACAGCTCAAAGACCAATTATAGCTCCTTTCTGGGGCGATTTAATTTTTACTGCTGCTAAAGGTACAGCAACACAGGGTGTATCTTATGTTACTACTGGCACTACTCCAAACAGAGTGTTTACCATTCAATGGCATAATGCAGGTTGGGATGCTGGTGCTACTGCTGGTTCTATTTCCATCCAGATGAAGATATTTGAAACTTCTAATGTTATTCAATTTATTTATAACAGAGAAGCGGGTTCTATCATCAGTTCCGGGACTTCTCCAAATAAAGCTTCCATTGGTTTAACAGCTGCTGTTCGTGGTCTTGGTACTTTTATTTCTGTTTCCGATTCTACCAACAATGCAACTATTAGTAAAGTATCTGAATCTGATGTATTAGGAAGACCAAATACTGGTCAATACTACATTTTCACACCAGTTACTCCATTGGCAAATGATGCAGGTGTAACTAAAGCTTATACTACTGCTGTTGTAGCTACTGCTGCAGATCCGCAGAGTGTTAGTGCTACCATTACCAATGCTGGTACAGGTACTATTTCTAATTTAGCGGTTAATTTAAATGTAACCGGAGCAAATACTTTTAGCGATGTACAAACAATTCCTTCGCTTGCATCTGGTAAATCTGTTTATTTAACTTTTGCAACCTTTACGCCTACTGCTAAAGGAGTAAACAATTTCTCTGTTACAATTCCTTCTGATGATGATAATTCAAATAACTCAGCTACTGCAGTACAAAAAGTAACTGCTGGTACATTAAGTTATCAATCTACAGCAACCCCTACAGGTGGTTTTGGTCAGGCAAGTATTTCTGATTTTGCTTCTTTAATTACCAATCCAAATGCACATAACGTAAATAACATATTATTGAATTTTGCAGATACTGCTAATGGTTCTCAACCTTATACAGTAGGTATCTGGGATGCAACTGGAACAGATGTTAATACTGGTACTGGAGCTCCAGGAAATATTATATGGACTTCTCAAAATTTTAATTCTACACCAGGTATGGTTAGTATTCCTGTTAGTCCTAGCCAAGCTGTAACTGGCGATTTCTTTGTAGTAGTTTCTCAACCTGATACTATTTCATTCAGATTAGGTTATGAAAATGAAACGCCTTTAAGATTAGGTACATTTTATGTACAAACTTCTGGTTTAGGTGGATTCCTTGATCTTGGTAAAAGTAATTTAGCGTTTGTTAAATTCCAGGTTGGTGTACAGTTCGATTCAGCTACTTTACCAGTTTCAATTTTGAAATTCAGTGGTTCTAAGGTTAGTGCTACTGCTAATCTTCTTAGATGGACTACTTCTACTGAAGCAAACAACGCTGGATTTGAAATTTTAAGAAGTGCTGATGGTGTTAAGTTTAGCAAATTAAGTTTAGTAGAATCTAAATCTGTAAATGGCAATAGCAATACTGCTTTAAATTACACTTTCACTGATAATGCATCATTGAAAGGAACTAACTATTACAGACTGAATCAATTAGATAAAAATGGCAAATCATCTTTGTCAGAAATCGTGGTTATTAAAGAAAAATCTACTTTCGAAGTAGCTTCTATTTATCCAAACCCTGTTCAGTCTTCCATGACTTTAGGTGTTACTGCTCCTGTTGCTTTAAAAGCAAAATCAGTAATTACCGATATGACTGGTAAAACAGTTCTATCTACCAGCTTTGATATTTTTGCTGGAGATAATTTAGTTAAACTTAATCTTAGCAATTTAAAACCTGGTAGTTATGCTATCACTGTTACTGCTAATGATGGTTCTGCTCAGACTCAATTGTTTGAAAAGAAATAATTCTTCTAAATAATAGTTTTCAAAGGCCTCGATTCCAAAAGAATCGGGGCCTTTTCTTTTACAAGAGCATAATTTCCTTTACTTTGCTACACTACAATAAAAATTTATGCGATTCTTGCACCATAATCTCGATTTCTTAGATCATCCCCTTGCGGGCTAATTACTTATACAAGAAATTTTATTGTTCCTTATTTTTTATTACTTACTATTTACTTTTTACATATGTCAAACATAGATGCTTTAAGCAACAAGTCTGCCTATTATATTAATTTAGAAGATCAGTTCGGTGCGCATAATTATCATCCATTACCAGTAGTACTCGAAAGAGGAGAAGGGGTATTTTTATACGATGTTGATGGTAAAAGATATTACGATTTTTTAAGTGGTTATTCAGCAGTAAACCAAGGTCATTGTCACCCTGCAATTGTGGATGCTTTTATTTCGCAAGCTAAGAAACTTACCCTTACTTCCAGGGCTTTTCATAATAACCTTCTTGGGGAGTACGAAAAGTATATCACCGAATACTTTGGATACGATAAAGTATTACCCATGAATACGGGTGTAGAAGCGGGAGAAACTGCAATTAAACTTGCCAGAAGATGGGCGTATTCTAAAAAGATGGTAGAAGAAAATAAAGCAGTTATTCTTTTTGCAGAAGGTAATTTCTGGGGAAGAACCCTTGCAGCAATTTCTTCTTCTACTGATCCTTCCAGTTATTCCAAATTTGGCCCTTTTATGCCAGGGTTTGAGATTATACCTTATAATAACGTAGAAGCCTTAGAAACTTCTTTAAAGAACCCTAATGTGGCAGCTTTTATGGTAGAGCCTATACAGGGAGAAGCAGGCGTATTAGTTCCTGATGAAGGATACCTGCAAAAGGTTAAAGAACTTTGTAAAAAGTATAATGTACTTTTTATTGCTGATGAAATTCAGACTGGTTTATGCAGAACAGGAAAAATGCTTGCCTGCGATCATGAAGATGCACGTCCTGATATTCTTATTCTTGGTAAAGCTTTAAGTGGTGGAACTATGCCAGTATCAGCAGTTTTATGTGATAATGAAATAATGATGAACATTAAACCAGGCGAACATGGTAGTACTTATGGTGGAAACCCACTGGCATGTGCTGTAGCAATAAAATCATTACAGGTGTTAAAGGATGAAAAGATGGCAGATAATGCTGAAGCTATGGGTTTATTATTGCGCAAAGGTCTTAGCGAAATTAAGAGTCCAATTATCAAAACGGTAAGAGGAAAAGGATTGCTTAACGCTATTGTTATTACACATCCAAATCCGGATGCAGCATGGGAACTTTGTCTGGAAATGAGAAATAATGGCCTACTGGCAAAACCTACTCATGGTGATAAAATTCGTTTTGCTCCTCCTTTGGTTATTACTGAGGAACAAATAAATGAGTGTGTGAAAATCATAGAAAAATCTCTAACAATACTGGCATAAAAAAGAAAACTATTATTGTAGATAGATTCTAAGCGTTAAAAAAATTGAATTGTAGGCAACATTTTTTCTAAAAATGTATCTTATGTGTATAAAATACACATCTTTGTGTCCGATTGAAAATTAATTACAGTAGGATTTTAAATTAAAACGGTTGTAAAATGAAAAAATTATTATTATTTATCTCCATTCTGGTGGCTGCTACTGGAGCAAAATCACAAATGTTGTCGGCCTATAATGGTAGTTCAAATGTACTTACAGAAACTACTGCATTCTGGCAAATAACATTAGATGCAACCTATGGTAATAAAGCCCTCGTAGGTTATACCCCAACAAGTGATGTATATATTCACATGGGGGCTATTACAACAAAAAGTAAGAGTTCTTCAGACTGGAAATATGTAACTACTAAGTGGGCTACTGTTTCTCCTGCTACAGGAGCTTTGAATATTCCTTATTTAAGTACTAATAAGTGGCAAATTACAACTGTTGGTTCTTCTTTAAGACAGTACTTTGGTATGACAGACACCAGCGAACATATTTTGAAAGTAGCTATTCTGTTTAGAAATGGTGCTGGTACTACTGTTCAGCGTAATGCAGATGGTAGCGATATGTACATTCCTGTTTACGATAATAATCTGCATGTTCACATTGATGTACCTGCAAGTCAGCCAATGTATAATCCACTGCCCGAACCAATTACTAAAGTAGTAGGAGATACCTTGCCTATAACTGCAAATGCTACATCGACTTGCAACTTAACTATGTACTTTAATGGTGTAGCTGTTAATACTGCATCTAATGCCAAACAAATAAAGAAAACCGTTACTATTGCTGCTGCTGGTAATCAACAAATAGTAGTTTCTGCAAATAATGGTAATGTAACTACCAATGATACTTTCAACTTTGTGGTAGTTGCTCCAAATACTGTTGCAGCACTTCCTGCTGGAACTTCTGATGGTATTAATTACGAAGCTGGCGATACTTCTGTAGTAATGGTATTGTATGCGCCTAATAAAAGTAATTGTTTTATTGTTGGCGACTTTACCAACAACTTTAAACAACTTGCCAAATATCAGATGAATAAAACGCCAGATGGCAATCGATTCTGGATTAGAATTACAGGCTTAACACCAGGAGTAGAATATGGTTATCAATACCTTATTGATGGTACGCTAAAAGTAGCAGATTATAATTGCGAAAAAGTGCTTGATCCATGGAACGATAAATACATCTATGCCAATACATATCCAAATTTAAAACCTTATCCTACAGCATATACAACGGGTATGGTAAGTGTGTTACAAACTGCTAAACCAAAGTACAATTGGAACATAGCCACCTTTAACCGTCCAGATAAAAGAAATCTGGTGATATATGAATTACTGGTAAGAGATTTCTTAGATACTGCAAATGCCAACTGGCAAACTTTGAAGGACACTTTAACTTATCTAAAAAGTTTAGGGATCAATGCAATTGAGTTAATGCCTTTCAATGAGTTTGATGGTAATAATAGCTGGGGTTACAATCCTTCCTTCTATTTTGCTCCAGATAAAGCATATGGTACCGAGCTTGCACTAAAAGCATTCATTGATGAGTGTCACAAAAACGGAATCGCTGTAATTCAGGATTTAGTAATGAACCATTCATGGGGTAGTAATCCAATGGTACAGATGTATTTTAATTCCACTGCTGCAACACCTGCTGCGAATAGCCCTTGGTTCAATGTTACACCTACTCATGACTTTAATGTGGGTTATCAATTCAACCATCAAAGTCAGGCTACCAAAGACTTTGTAGACAGAGTAGTAAATCATTGGTTAACCAATTATCATGTAGATGGTTTCAGATGGGATCTTTCAAAAGGATTTACCCAGACAAATACTATTGGTAATATTTCCAATTGGGCTGCTTACGATCAGGGTAGAGTAGACACATGGAAAAGAATTTATGATAAAATGCAAAGTATCTCTCCATACTCATTCTGTATACTGGAACACTTTGCTGATAATAGCGAAGAAACCGTACTGGCTAATTATGGTATGATGCCTTGGGGTAATATGAGTTCTCAATATGAGCAATGTACCATGGGTTGGAATTCCAATAATGATTTATCTGGAGGTATTTCTGCTAACAGAAATTGGAATAATCCTTACCTGGTAACCTATGCTGAAAGTCATGATCAGGAAAGATTACAATACCTAAATCAAACAAATGGCAATGCTTACAATGGATATAGTGCAAAGAACTTAGCTACGGGGCTTCAAAGAGATGCTGCAGCTGCAGCAATGTTACTAATGGCACCTGGTCCTAAAATGATCTGGCAGTTTGGTGAACTTGGTTATGATACTTCGCTTCACCGTTGTTCAAATGGAACAACTGTTGCTGGCTCTTGTAATACAGATCCTAAGCCTCCAATGTGGAGTTATACGCAGAATGCAAACAGAAAGGCTTTACACGATGTATACGCTAAATTAATGAAGCTAAGAACTTCTCCTAACTATAAGTCTACATTTACTACAGGTACTATAGCAGGTAATTATAATCTTACAGGTTTAGTAAAACAAATGAAGCTTTGGGATCCAAGTTTTAGTGTTGTTACTTTTGCTAACTTCGATGTTGCACAACAAACTACAGGAATAGGATTCCCTTCAAATGGTACCTGGTACTATTATGTAGGATCAACTACCAATTACAGTTCCATCAACGTATCAAATTATACCTATCAGTTTACATTAGCACCTGGTGAGTATTATGTATTTACTTCTGCACCTGTAAATCTGGTAAGTAATATTAATATCGGAGGAAATATTGTTGCTCCAGGTACTACTGCTTTTAAATCAATAAACGGAGTTTCCGTTTCGCTGAATGGTTCAAGCTCAACTTTTAGTGGTAACTATAATTTCTCTGTACTTTCTAATTCAACCAACACTATAAAAGCATACAAGAATAATGATGTAAATAAAACAAATGGGGTAACAACTTTAGATATCGCTTTGGTTCAAAGTCATATCCTTGGTAAGGCTTTATTAAGTAGCCCTTACAAAATTATTGCTGCTGATGTTAATGGAGATAAAGCGGTAAGTACGCTGGATATTGTATACATGAAGCGTTTAATCCTGGGTATTGATACTACTTTTACAAATTCGTCAACTAAGCAAACCCGCCTTTGGGCTTTTGCCGACAGCTCTTACACATTTGCAAATCCTGCTAGTCCTTTCCCATACAGAGATAGTATAAATGCGGATGGATTAGGTGTTAGCACTACCAGTAAAACATTAATTGGTATGAAATTGGGTGATGTAAACTGGGATTGGAATAACACCGTTCCACGTACCAACAATAATGTAGCTACCAATGCTGTTGTACTTACTTACAATCCAATTAAAGCAAGTATTGGCAACCTTATCAGAGTACCAGTTAAGATTAGCAACTTTAAAGAAATGATGGGTATGCAGTTCACGCTTTCCTTTAATGCAGATGCATTAAAATGGAAAGGAATCAGCAACAATGTATTGAATATAGAAATTGGAACAAATCATGCAGAGGAAGGTAAAGTTACTTTCTTATGGAACGATCCTAACAATGACTTCAGAACTTTAGAAGATGGTTCAGTGATCATGGAATTAGTATTCGAGAAAAAAGGAAATTGTATAAACGAACAATTAGATATTAATAGTTCCATTACTGCTACAGAAGCCTTGGATAAAGATTACCAGCAAATTCCGGTTATTATGAAACCTGCCAGCATCAATGCAGAAGAAATTACCGAAAACTGGCTCGTATCTCCTAATCCTGCTACTAATGGAGTAATTAAAACACAATTACAGCTAAAAGAAAATAAACTCATTTTATTCCGTGTTATCGATATTACTGGTAAAGTAGTATTAGAACAAAGAAGAGAATGTGTAAGAGGAAACAATCAAGTTACTTTACAGGAAAATAAATTGTTACCTACTGGTACTTATTATTTGCAGGCATTAGGTGTAGAAGGTACCGAAGTAAAGAAGATACTGGTTAAATAAAAAAGTATCCCAAAAGGAACAAATACCTTTATAATAAGAGGGAATGAATTAAATTTCATTCCCTCTTTGTTTATATATGTTTTAAGTAATAAGAAGTAAGTTTTAAGTAAGCAGCTAATACTTATAGTGGAACTTATTTTTTAGTAGTTGTAAAAATCATCCCAACATTCCCGCTATAGTATTCCATTTTAAAATCATCAAATTTTCAAATTTGTATTTCTCCTATCTCCTTCCTCCTGTCTCCTAGCTCCCCTGTATGTCCCCAAAACAAAAAGAGGAACAATTTCTTGTTCCTCTTTGTTGGGAAGACAGGATTCGAACCTGCGACCCCCTGGTCCCAAACCAGGTGCGCTAACCGGCCTGCGCTACTTCCCAATTTTACTTCTCTCGAAGTGGTGATCTGGCTGGGACTCGAACCCAGGACCCCAACATTAAAAGTGTTATGCTCTACCAACTGAGCTACCAAATCATCCTTATAAACTCGAACCGCATAAACAAGTAGTTCTTCGTTTTTGGGAGTGCAAAAATAGGAGAATTGTGTTCACAGCCAAATATTTTATTTTTTTTATTTTATAAGCTTATTTTTCAAACATACTATTCTTCTTATTTATAGATATACTTTTGCACTTAAATCAGGCTTTTATGATAGACTTCAACAACAAAGTAGTAGTAATTACAGGGGGCTCCGAAGGGATAGGAAGAGCATTAGTCGATTTGTTTTTATCCAAAGGGGCTAAAGTGGCTACCTGTGGAAGAAATTCTGATAAACTGTATCAATTACAAAAAAGCAATACCGGCAAGCCTTTATTAACCCATTCTGCCGATGTAAGTGTAGAGCAGGATTGTTTAAGTTTTATCAATACCGTATTAAGTCAGTATCAAACCATCGATTTATTAATCAATAATGCAGGCTTATCCATGCGTGCAGAATTCAAGGAAGTTTCCTTCGATACCATGAGGCGCTTAATGGATACCAATTTCTGGGGTGCTGTTTATTGTACCAAGTTTGCATTGCCAGCCATTCTTAAAAGCAAAGGATCTATTGTTAGTATATCCTCCATAGCAGGCTTTCGTGGTCTTCCTGGACGTTCTGGTTACTCCGCTTCCAAATATGCTTTAAATGGCTGGATGGAAGCTATTAGAACAGAGTTATTAGAGACTGGCGTAAACGTACTTTGGGTATGCCCGGGATTCACCTCTTCCAATATTAGAAACGTAGCACTCAACAAGGCCGGACAACCACAGGGCGAAAGTCCACTGGATGAAAAGAAACTAATGCCTGCTGAATTATGTGCTACCTACATTTTTGAGGCCATTCAAAAAAGAAAAAGAACACTCGTATTAACTTCTCAAGGAAAGCAAACCGTATGGATCAATAAGTTGTTGCCATCCCTTGCCGATAAGCTCGTAAGAAAGTTCTTTTATAGCAATGGAAATCTTATCAAATAAATCCCCAATCCCCACTTATGCCTGTTATTACGATCGCCTCCGATATAGGTCAGAACGATTTTTTAGTAGCTGCCATCAAAGGACAGTTATTAACCTGCAATCCTGCCAATAATATAGTAGATATTACTCATCAGTTATCCAGCAAAAATCTTATTCAGGCCGCCTATATCTGCAATAGCGCTTATCCATATTTTCCGCCCACTTCTTATCATCTGGTAGTAGTTAATTTATATCATCAAACGCCTCAGCGGTTTCTTATAGCAAAGTACAACGATGGATATATAGCCTGTCCCGACAATGGTATCCTGCCATTAATCGTCAGCGATACAAACAACGATATTATTGAAATGCCAATAGGCAACGATAAAACTTTGTTGAGCATTACCCAGTCTATAGCAATGATTTTTACCCGTTTGTCCGAGGGCGAATCATTATCTTCATTAGGTAATAAAGCAACAGATATTCAACAGCTTAATCCTTTGCCCGAGAGCAATAATCCCAACAAGCTCGAGGCGCATATTATCTTCATAGATAAGTACGAAAATGTAGTCGTAAATCTTACCAGAAAAGCTTTTGAAGAAAGAAGGAAAGGACGACCCTTTCAAATCATCATTAAGCGTAATGATATTATCGATACCATCAGCGAAAGCTATGCCTCAGTTTCAGAAGGAGAGAAGATGGCATGGTTCAACTCAGCAGGCTATCTTGAAATAGGGATGAACAAAGGCAATATGGCCAGCCTCTTTGGTTTAAAGAGTTTTAAAGAAATGGAGAGCAACCTTGCCATCTCTAATGCCGATAAATCGTTCTATCATACAATCCGCATTAACTTCTTCGATTAGATAAATTATTAGTAATAAAAAAGTTCAGAAACAATATCTTTTACCAGACTACATATATAACAACACTATTTAAATCACCTTTATGAAGCTTTGTATTGTATTAATATGGACCACTATTACACTTGTTTTATTTTCTTGTAAAAAAAATAGCGACAACTCAATACCACCAAATTTAAAAGATACAATTTTTAAAATTGGTGATACAGCTTATGGGGGTATTGTATTTTATAAAGTAAATGGTATACATGGTTTGGTTTGTGCATTAACAGACCAGAGTGATAGTGTGGCATGGGATCCTAATTGTTTTGTAAATGCAAGTTACCGACCTCAAGTTACAAATGCCACAGCTACAGCTATTGGTACAGGCACATCAAATACAAACCTTATTTTAGCCATAATAGGCAACGGATTCAATGCAGCTTCTTTATGTCGCAATTATAAAGGAGGAGGATACAGCGATTGGTTTTTACCTTCTAAAGATGAGCTGAATTTAATGTATATTAATCTGAAATCTACATTATTTAAGGGAGCTACAAAAGATTACTGGAGTAGCACAGAAGTGCCATTTAATATTTTCACTATTGCAAGTTGTCAGAATTTTTATTCAGGAAATCAAAACGAATATAACAAAAGCCTCATGACCAACACTCGGGCAGTTCGAGCTTTTTAATTTATACTGGTAGTTGCATACTATTTCCGTCAATACATCTAAACGAGTCAATATCAGAATTCAAGAAATTAATAAGTAAGGTCGAAGGGTTACCTCCTCTTTAACAATCAATAGAAATACTGTACAATAAAACTGAGTCCTTCGGGCTTTTACAACATATACTCCACTGGCACTTTTATTGTAATTACTGTATCATTTTACATTCCTCTCAATTACTATTTATAAAACAATATAGCCATTTATCTACCCCCTAAACAAAAACA